>NZ_JBEXCV010000153.1:0-20609 GCF_040605455.1 Embleya sp. NPDC005575
CGGCGGCTCGGGCGCGGGCGGCGGGGGCTGCGGCGGGCGGGCGGCCTCGCGCACGGCGTTGGCCAGCGCTTCGAGGTCGTCGCTACTGGGTTTGCCCGCGCTCGGATCCGGCGCCAGGCGCACGACATCCCAACCACGCGGCGCGGTCAGCCGCTCCGAGTGCTCGGCGCACAGGTCGTAGCAATGGGGCTCGGCGTAGGTCGCGAGAGGGCCCAGGACGGCCGTGGAGTCGGCGTAGACGTACGTCAACGTGGCGACTGCGGTTCGGCCGCAGGCGGTCCGCGAACAGCGACGTACAGGGCTCACGACGATGGACGGTACCGCAAGCGGACCGAACCCGCGTCGTATCCGGGTGCGGTGTGACTCACGTGTCGCTCCTCACAGGGTGCGGGCGGCGTCTCGCACCGCCGTTCGGCGCCCCGGCTCCCGCGCGAACGGGCCCGCGTGGACCGATCCGCATCGGGCCGGCAGGCCCTAAGCTCGTCCCGTGCACAACGAGCACTCGGTCCCCTCTTCTCCTCGTGAGCGTGACCGGCGGCGCCGGAGTCGGCGCGACCGGCACGGCCGCGGCATGCGCGGCCCGCTCGCCCCGCCCCCCGTGCCGATCGCGCTCACCCGCGCGCAGCGGTTCGACGACCTCGCCGCCGACGTCGTCGAACGGCTCGCCAAGCGCTGGCCGCAACTGGAGGAGGTCCGCTTCGCGGTCCTGGACGTGCCCGAGGCCGAGACCGCGGTGAACGGCGACGAGGCGGTGGCGCTGGGCCGGCTGGTGCCGGCGACCAAAGGGGTCCCGGCGACGATCATCCTGTACCGGCGCCCGCTGGAACTGCGCGCGGAGGGCCGGACCGAGCTGGAGATGCTGGTCAACGACGTGCTCGTGGAGCAGGTCGCCGACCTGTTGGGCATGGATCCGGACACCATCGACCCCGACGACTGAGCGCACGCAGCGCAGCGGCCCGGGTCCCCGTCGCGGGGGACCCGGGCCGTGTCGTTTCCGGCGCGGTGCGGCGTGCTACTTCTGCGGGACCAGCAGGGACAGGTCCTCGCGCGCGTTGGGCACCACGACGGTCTCCGTCGTCGGCACGAACGGCTGCACCGTGAACGCGGTGGTCTTGCCCATCGTCTCGGTGATCGTGCGCGCCACGTGCACCGGCTGCGAGCCCGGCTGTGCTTCGGCGATCACCGCGAACCGGGCGGCGCCGGCGGGTGCCGGAGCGGGCACCTGGATCGTGGTCCCGGCGGGCACCTCCACGTCTGCGGACACCGGCTCGCCCTTGTCGCCGATCGAGGTGAGCTTGACCTTGGCCGGGCCCTTGGGCGCGGTGAGCGAGATCGTGCTCGTGACCGCGCCGCCGGTGCGGTTCTCCGCGACCACCGCGCGCCCGGCGAGTTCGGGGCCGGCGGCCAGGAAGGCCACCTCGGCGTCCGCTCCGGTGCCCTGCACCACCCGGACGCCGGCGATGATGTCCGCGCGCCCGGAGGTGAGTCGCAGCGCGCCCGCGTCGCTCCGGGTGACCGGGCCGAGGTCGATCACCGTCACCTTGTTGCCCTTGACCTCGGTGCTCTCGTGCTCGACCGGCTTGAAGGTGTTCACCTTGCCGGCCACGGACAGCTGGACGTCGGTGCTCTCGCCGCTCGGCGACAGCAGCATCAGCTGCACGTTGCCCGCGTCGCCGGTGAACGCGGGCAGGCCGGCGACCACCAGGTTGCGGCTCGGTGCCCCGGCCGAGGGCAGCCAGTCGGTGCCCACCGCGCCCTCCTGGTCCCGGATCGCCGCGCCGACCCGGCCGGTGCGGGCGATCACGTGCACCGCCACGCCCGAGAAGACCGCGCTCGGGTTGAGCGTGCGCAGCATCACCGGCAGTGTCGCGCCGGGGGCCAGGGTCAGCCCGCGGCCCGCCTCGGCCTCGATCGGGCCGTTCGGCCCGAACAGCTCCAGATCGACGACGGCCGGCGTGTCCTTGCTGTTGGACAGGTACAGGTACGCGTCGCGGTTCTCGGCGGTGGAGGTGCCCACGAACCAGCGGTCGGTGGTCGGCGCCTCGCAGGCCAGGCCGGCCAGGCCGCGACCGGCGCCGCTGGGCACGCGGGTGACCGCGCCGGCCGAGAAGCCCGGCGCGAACGCCCCGGCGGCGTTGCCCACGAGCGGCGGGACGTCGACGTTGTCCACGCCGAAGCTCGCGAGCTTGCCCGGGGCCTCGACCTTGGTGCGCACCTTGGTCCGGTCGCCGAGGTCGACGACGCTCGCCTCACCGCCGCCCGCCGCGTTCTGCGCGGGCGGGGTCAGTGCGGACACCCCCGTCGAACTGCCGGGCAGCTCCCGGATGAACGGGCAGCTCAGCTCGGCCTGTTGCACCGGCACCCGGCTCGCCGCCGGCGGCGGCGCGGCCTTGCTCTCGGTCGGGCGGGTCACGATCGCCAGACCGACGACCGCGGCCAGCAGCGCGACGACGACGGCCAGGGAGAGGGTGGTGCGCTTCACGGGCGGTCTCCCTGCGAGGGCGGCGGCCACGGTTGGTCACCCGAGCTCGGCTCGGGCGGCCATCCGCCGCCGTGGTCCGGGTAGGCGTTCGGGTCGTACTGCGGCGCGGGCACCACGTTGCCGTACTCGTCGTAGACGGGGTGCTGCGGCTGGGGCGGAACCCAGCCGTAGGAGCCCGCCGCCTCCGAACCGTCCGGCGCACCCGGCGCGACCGGGGTGCCCTGGTCGTACTGGTAACCCTGGTAGTCCGGGTAGCCCTGGTACTCCTGCCCGTAGTCCTGCTGCGGGTACTGCTCGTACGCCGGCGTCGCGGCGTCGTAGGCGGCGCCGTTCCACGCCGGTGCCGGCACCGGCGCCTCGGCCGGGTCGGTGCGCTGCTCGGGGAAGCCGAATGCGTCCGGGCCGTCGGCGGCCACCGCGACCGGTACCGCCTCCGGGGCCGGCACCGGCTCCTCGGCCTCGGTCTTGGCCCGGCGGGCGCGTCGCCCGGTGCCCTCGCCGGCGGCGGGGGTCGAGCCGGCGTCGTCCGGCAGGTCGTCGTCGGTGCCGCGCCTGCGGGCGGGCAGCGCCATCACGAACACGACGAACACCAGGACGCCTTGCACGAGCAGCCAGATGCCGTGTCCGCCGGAGGCGTGGGTGAGTTCGAGCCGGCCCGCCTCCGGGCGCAGTTCGAAGCCCTGCGCCCAGCCGTCCAGCGTGCGGGCGGTCAGCTTCTTCCCGCCCTGGGTGGCCTGCCATCCCGAGTCGGCGCGCTCCGCGAGCCGCAGGATCCGACCCTGCGGGCCGGCCTCGATCCGGGTGGACACGCCCTCACGGGTGGAGGGGACCGCCACGCTGCGACCGTCGGGGTCGACGATCAGCGCGCGGCCGACCGGGTACTGCAGGCGCCACAGCGTGGCGCCCTGGGTGGCACCGACCCGGGCCAGGCCCGGCGTGCCGTCGAGGCGGGTGGTCAGCTCGTTGCCCACCGGCGGCTTGAGCTGGACGAACTCGATGCCGTACGGGACGAGCATGTTCGCGGTCGCGCCGCCGCCACCGGAGAGCAGCTTGCCCAGGAACGTGTCGAACTGCCGGTATGTGGACGCCTTGGGCGCCAGCTCGGCGTCGCCCAGCACCGGGCCCGCGCCGCGCACGATCGTGTAGGCGACGTTGCCCGGCTCGGGCGAGGTCAGCACCAGGGTGCGCGGATGCCGCGGCCCGGTGGCCTCCTCGGCCACGAACGCGGGCACCACGACCGGGTCACGGCGCTCCAGCGGCCCGTTGGCGCCCTGCCACAGCCAGGCCCCGGCGGCCACGACCGGGGTGAGTCCGGCCAGCACGGCCAGCACCACCGCGGTGGGCTGGCGCCAGCCGAAGCTGCCGGCCGCGACTCGGGTGCGGGCGTCCTCGGCGCCGACCATCGCCGCGGCGACGTAGCCGAGCGCGATCACCACCACGGCCGCGCCGGGCCAGGCGGGCGCCTTGTCGCCGGTGGCCTCGACGGTGAGTTCGACGTGGCTGACCACGACCGCGAGGACCAGGCCGACCACGGCCACCGCCCACGCGCCCAGCACCGCCGCGCGGCGCGAGTCGCGCAACAACGCGGCCAGCGCGGCCAACAGCAGCGCGCCGGTGAGCCACACCGGCAGTGTCCCGGGACCACCCGGGTCCAGGAGCAGCAGGCCGACCGGGCTGGTGCCCTTCTCGGCCAGTGCGTCGCCGGCCAGTCCGGGCTCGGTCAGGAACAGCGTGGGCTTGCCCGCCAGGGCCAGGGTCCACGGGCCGAGCAGCACGAGCGGGGTGCCGAGCACGACACCGATGCGCAGCAGCAGGCCCATTCCCGGTCGCGGGCCGAGCAGCCCCGCGAAGGACGCCCCGACGGCGATCAGCGCGATCAACGCGACCGCGAGCCACAGCAGCGGCGTGAACGCCGCCGCGACGGCCAGGGCCAGTCCGGTGGCCCAGGCCGCGCGCATGGACGGTTTCAGGTCGCCGGCGCCGAACACCTGGGCCGCGCCGCGCGCGACCACGGGAGCCAGCACCAACGCGACCGCGGTGCCGATCCGACCGGAGGCGATCGCGCCGGTGGCCACGGGGGTCAGCGCGTACACGGCCGCGCCCCACACTCGCACGCCCGGCGCGGACACCAGTCGGCGTGAGCACAGGTAGGCGCTGATCCCGGCGAACGGGACGCTGCCGATCAGCAGTACCGCGACCGCGGTGCCGGCCTTGCCCAGCAGCAGGGTCGCGAACGCGGCCAGCGCGCCGACGTAGGGCGGTGCGCTCGCCGCCTCGCCGAAGCCGACGCCGTGCCAGGTGTCGCGGTAGCGGTGCCACAGGTCCGCCGCGCCCTCGGGCGCGGGCAGCAGGGCGCCGCCGAACAGGCTGCCGCCGCCGAGCAACTCGCGGGCGGCGAACAGGGTGATCAGGGTGAGTGCGACGGCGAGCGAGAGTCCGGGGCGGCGCATCAGCATGCGCAGCTTGACGAAGTTCTCCGTGTCGAGCGACTCGGCGTCCGCGTCGACCGGGCCCGATTCGGCGCTGCTGTGTCGCCCGGACCGGGTCTCCGGTTCCTCGCTCCGCCGCAGGTTGCCCAGCAGACCCTCGGCGGCATGGCGCACGGTGGCGGCACGGCTGGGGAACAGGTCGCCCAGGTCCTTGTCGGACATGGTTCGGGTGCGGGCCCGGGCGCGGCGTGCGGACAGGAACGCGCCCGGACGCAGCAACACCGACATGGTGCCGAGCAGTTCGTCCAGGGCCATCCCGGGTAGCTTGCCGAGCAGGTAGCCCAGGGTGCGGAACAGCCCGCCGAACAACAGCCGGAACCAGAGCAGCGGCCAGCCGGCACCGGTGGTGTTCGCCAGCAGGGTGAAGGCGGCCCCCGCGCGGTCCACCCGGTGCGGGCGGTCGGCCGCGACATCGATCGGCCGGCGCTCGCGCGTGGCCGCCTCGGCGTGTTGCACCACCGCGTCCGGCACGATCACCACGCGGTGTCCGGCGGCGTTGACCCGCCAGCCGAAGTCGGTGTCGTCGCGCGCGAGGGGCAGGTGCGGGTCGAAGCCGCCCAGGCCCTCCCACACGTCGCGGCGCACCAGCATGCCCGCGCTGGAGACGGAGAGCACGCCGCGGACCGCGTCGTGCTGGCCCTGGTCCTGCTCGCGGCGCTCCAGGCCGGTCCAGCGCCGGCCGCTGCCGGTGAGCGTGGTGCCGACCTCCAGGAGCTGCCTGCGGTCGTACCAACTGCGCACCTTGGGGCCGAGCACGGCCACGGAGGGCAGTTCGTCGGCGGCGCGCAGCAGCAGGTGCAGCGCGTCGGGTGCGGGCTCGCTGTCGTCGTGCAGGAGCCACAGCCACTCGACCGGTTCGGTCGACCGCGGCGGGCGGTCCTGATCGGTGTCGCCGTACGGGTCCGACGCGTCGTACGCGTCGGTCCGGTAGGGCAGGGACGCGGGGTCGACGTACGGCGCGGCACGCAGGGCTTCACTCACGGCGGCACCGAACGTGGTCCGTCGCTCGGCATGGAGCACCGAGCCCTGACCGAGCGCGTCCTCCAGCAGACCGGCCGAGGCGTCGGTACTGCCGGTGTCGACCGCGACGACGCGCTGGGCCGGGCGCTCCTGACCGAGCAGGCCGGTCAGTGTGCGAGGCAACCAGCGTGCCCCGTCGTGGGCGACGAGGATCGCGGTGACGATGTGCCGTGGAAAAGCCGGAGCTTGCGCGTATGCCGACTGATGGCTGAAAAGTGACATCGAGTGCGGGGACCCCGGGGGGCTCGAAGCGGCGTGGTACCAGCGGTCCGGCATCCGGCCGAACGGCCAACACACTACGCGACGGGCACCCCGCGCCCGCTCTGCTCGGGTCGGGGCCTCTCCCGACGACCGTCAGCGGGCGACGGTCAGACGGCCGCCTTCTTGAGCCGGCGCCGCTCGCGCTCGGACAATCCGCCCCAGATCCCGAAGCGCTCGTCGTTGGCCAGCGCGTATTCCAGGCACTCGTCGCGCACCTCGCACGCGAGGCAGACCTTCTTGGCCTCTCGCGTCGAGCCGCCCTTCTCCGGGAAGAACGACTCGGGGTCGGTCTGCGCGCACAGTGCGCGCTCCTGCCAACCGAGCTCCTCCTCCTCGCTCTCGCCCTCGGCGACCAGTAGCTGGAACAGCTCGCCCATCGCGTGCCTCCTCGACCCGTTTTTGCGTCCCCGTGATTAAGCCGTTACCGGTAACGGTTCACGACGTGTGTGAAATTACAAGCGCGTCGTTGCTGCGACGTCAAGCTGGGCTCTGCTATTAGAGCGGGGATTCACTCCCCGGGACCACAGCAATCCGAATTGACCACATAGATGGACAGATTCGGACAAACGCTATGTCACGCGATCGCCTCGACGTTCCGGGCGGGGAGCGTACCGGCGGGGGCGCGACGACATTCGATGCCAACCCGTGATGACCTCTGCAATGGACTACGCCTCACACCGTCCGCACAGTTCCCGGGACGGGCCCGAAAACCGCGATGATGACCGAGGTCACACATCCGGGCCACGCGTCGAGGTCACCCGAAAATGGGCCTCCCCGTGCCCTGCGGGCTTCAATCCCTTCCCAGGATTCCTCACCCGAATCGGGCAGCTGCCGCCCGATTCGGGTGAGGACCGGCGTCGGCGGACCGCGGCGAGTTGACAGGGCCACCCCGTAGACGGTCTTCTTTTCCCATGTCCGCACGCTGCAGCCGGTACCGGAGTCGTCCTGTCGACGTCCGTCGGGTGTTCAGCGCGCTGTGTCCGCCGTGCGACCACGTGTACAGCTGTTGTCCGGGCTGTATCGCCTGAGGACGCCTTTTCGGCAGTCCTCCGCGCAAGCGGCGGCACTCTTTCCCCCTTTATCGGCACGGCCGTTCGATTCGGCCGAATGTCCGTTCGGGTTGCTGTCGGCCGCTCGCGTGTTCGCTTTCGATCCGCCGCGTTCGCCTGATCCGCCGCGCCAGAAGAATCGCGCAGACATCCCGAAGGACTCCCCTATGTCCAGCGACATCACCGTCGCCGGCGACCCGCTCGCCGCCCCCGCCGTGCTCGCCCTCCCCGTCGCTCCCCCCGTGCGTCCGGCCGTCGCCCGACTCGCCGCGCTCGCCCGGCAGCATGCCGGCCTGGTCGCGGCCGAGCTCGACCAGGTCCGCTACGACCCGATCTCCCGCTGGTACAAGCGGCTCGCCGCGACCGAGGACATGGAGGTCTGGCTGCTGAGCTGGCTGCCCGGCCAGAGCACCGGACTGCACGACCACGGCGGCTCCTCCGGCGTGTTCACCGTGGTCTCCGGCGAACTGCACGAGCGTTCCCTGGTGGTCACCCCGCTGCGTCGGGCCGGCGCCCGCGAGCGGGTGCTCACCGCCGGTGCGACCCGCGTGTTCGGGCCGACCTATGTACACGAGGTGACCAACATGGGCACCGAGCCGGCGGTCAGCGTGCACGTGTACACGCCTCGACTGGACTCGATGAACCTGTACGACGCCGGCGAGGACATCGCGCGGCCGAGCTTCGCACCGCTGCGCCGGGTCGGCGTCGAGCGTTCGGGAGACCAGTGGTGAGCGCCGTCGACCGACTCGTGGACCGGGCCCGGGCCAGGCTCGTCCGGGTGACCCCCGAGCAGGCGCACGCCGCGTTCCGCGACGGCGCGGTGCTGGTGGACACCCGCCCCGACTTCCAGCGCGACGCCGACGGCGCGATCCCGGGCGCGTTGGTGATCGAGCGCAACCACCTGGAGTGGCGCTTCGACCCCGAGGGCGAGGCGCGGGTGCCCGAGGCCACCGGCTGGAACCTGCGCGTGGTCGTGTTGTGCGACGAGGGCTACGCCTCCAGCCTCGCGGCGGCGTCGCTGGTGGACCTGGGACTGTCCGAGGCGACCGACCTGATCGGCGGCTTCCAGGCCTGGAAGGCGGCGGGCCTGCCCGTGGTGCCGGCCGCGGGCCGCAACCGTCGACACAGCGCCGCACCGAGCACGCACAACAGCGCCACCCCGTAGCCGAGTTGGTGGGTGGCCCGGATCTGCCCGGGGCTCAGTTCCAGCCCCCAGGTGAGGTACAGGACATATCCCGCCGGGCCGAGCGCGAGCCACTCCGGGCGCCGCCCGTCCAGCGCCACGAGGGCGACCACGAGCAGCGCGTACCAGGGGTAGGCCGGGGTGAGCACGAACAGCATGCCGCCGGTCAGCGTGAGTGCGCCCTGCCACGGGCGATCCGGATCGGCGCGGGCCGCCACCACGACGGCGAGCACGATCAACACGACGACGGCCGCGTAGGGGGTGAGGCCGGTAGGCAGCACCAGGCCGAGCAGACCGAAGCGCGCGCCGTCGTCGTATCGCTCCTCCTCGAGATAGCCGGGCAGGTAGCCGAGCACCGCGGGCCCGACCGCGAGCACGTGCGGCAGGTAGACAAGCAGCACGGTGAGCACGGCCGAGCCGAGCAGCCGCACCGGCGCCCGACGCAGACCTCCGGCCAGGGCCGCGGCGGGCAACATCTTGGTCGCGACGGCGCCGCCGAGCAGCAGCCCGCCCAGGATCGGCCGGCGGCCGGCGATCGCGGCCAGGCCGAGCACCATGAGCAGCACACCCAGCACGTCCACGTGCGCGTTGTTGCCCGCCTCGAGCGCGACCATCGGGCACCACGCCCACCACACCGCATGTCTGGGGTCGAGGCCGAACCGGCGCAGCACCACGAGCAGCGCGACGGTCACCAGGATCGCCAGCAACGCGGCCGCGGCCTGGACGGGTTCGCGCCGGCCGGGTGGGGTGACGGCGTGCACGAACCAGTAGTAGGACTCGGCCACCGGCGGGTAGATGGTGTGCACGTCGGGCCGATTGATCCGGGTGCACGAGCCGTCGGGCAACGGGTGCTTGAACCACCCGGCGCACTCGCCCTTCGGGAACAGCCAGTCGTCGCGGAAGCGGGCCACCTCCGGGTCCATCGGCGCGTGCGCGTACGGCGAGCGGCCCGCCGCCTGGACCCGCCCGTCGAACGCGTACCGGTAGGCGTCGTCGCTGGTGCGTGGCGGCGCGCCGGCCGCCGACACCGGCAGCACGACCGCTCCGGCCAGGATCAGCAGCACCGCGCGACGCACCGGCAGCCGGCGCACGAGGAGGGCGCCGAGTGCGAACAGCGCCCAGGCGGCGCCGTACACGACGTACACGCCGGCGCTGCCGGGGTGCGTCCACGGGCCGTACACCGCGAAGCCGACGGCGCCGACGAGGGCGAGGCCGGTGGTGGTGGCGGTGATCGTGATCGTGGTCGCGGCGGTGGCTGCCGGGCCGGTGGTCGTCGTGCTCGTGCTCGTCGGGCGGGATGGCATGGCGCGAGTCTGGCCGCGGTGGTGCCGTTTTCGGGGCATCCCGGGCCGACCGTCAGCACTCCGTAAGGCGGTCAATACGGGCCGGCGGCGGGTTTTCGGCGTTGGCTGGACGCATGAAGCTCGACATCCGCTTGCCGGATCCACCCGCCGCGCTGCGGCGCGGTCCATTCCGGGCCGATGCGTTCCGCGGCGCGCTGCACGATCCGCGTACGGCCGTGTCGGTCGGCCGGTTGCTCGGCCTCGCCTTCCTGACCTGTTTCCTGACCGGGCTGTTCAGCCATCTACTGCAACATCAGCCGCACTGGCTCGCGCTGCCGTCCCGGCCGGTGTGGGGGTATCGGGTCACCCAGGGGCTGCATGTGGCGACCGGAATCGCGGCGGTGCCGCTGCTCCTGGTGAAGCTGTGGGTGGTCTATCCGCGGCTGTTCGCGTGGCCGCCGGCGAAGTCGGTCGGGCACGCGCTGGAGCGGTTGTCCATCGCGGTGCTGATGATGGCGGCGATCTTCGAGCTCGTCACCGGGCTGCTGAACGTCGTGCAGTGGTATCCGTGGCCGTTCCCGTTCGTGCCGGCGCACTACTGGATCGCGTGGGTGGCGGCCGGGGCGATCACGCTGCACATCGCGGCGAAGCTGCCGCTGATCGTGGCGCACTGGCGGCGGCCCCGCGGTGTGCCGGTCGCTTTGGCAGGGCCGTCGCGGCGTGGGCTGTTCACCGTGCTCGGTGCCGGGGTGGGCGTGGTCACGCTGGCCACGGTGGGGCAGACGGTGACTCCGCTGGGGCGGGTGTCGGTGTTGGCCCCACGGCGGGCGGACATCGGCCCACAGGGCCTGCCGGTGAATCGAACGGCGGCTGCGGCGGGCGTGTTGACGGCGGTCCGCGATCCGGCGTGGCGCCTGGAGGTGGTCGGGCCGCGGCCGTTCGCGCTGACCCGGGCCGAGCTGTTGGCGATGCCGCAGCACGAGGCCACGCTGCCGATCTCGTGCGTCGAGGGATGGAGTGCGTCGGCGCACTGGTCGGGGGTGCGGATCCGGGACCTGATGGCGCGGGCGGGCGCGCCGCCGGGGGCCCGGCTGCGGGTGTTCTCGCACGAGCTGTTCAGTCCGTACTCGGTGATGGACATGCCGGACGAGTGGTCCCGCGACTCGCTGACCCTGCTGGCGCTGATGCTGGGCGGCGCGCCGCTGGCCGAGGACCACGGGTATCCGGCCCGGGTCATCGCGCCGAACCGGCCGGGTGTGCTTCAGACGAAGTGGGTCACCCGGATGGAGGTGCTGGGATGAGCACGGCGATGGAGCCCGAACCGGTCGCGCCACGAACCGGGCGGATGGTGCACGCCGTTCGACTCGTACTGGGCGCCGCCGGGGTGGCCGGCATCGGGTGGGGCGTGGCCGGCGCGTGGGACGACCCGTTCCTGTCCGAGCGGGTGGGATTGGCCAAGTGGCTGATCGGCGGTCTGCTGCTGCACGACGCGGCGTTCGCGGTCGTCGTGTTCGCGGTCGGCGCGACGGCGATGCGGCTGCGGCGAGGGCCGGCCGCGTGGGTGCGGCGAACCGTGCTGGGCGGCCTGGCGGTGGGCGTGGCGGGCACGCTGATCGCGCTGCCGGCGCTCCTGCGCCCGCTGCCGACGCAGAACCCGTCGGTGCTGCCGTTGCACTACGGCCGGGGACTGGCCATCGTGTGGGCGGCGGTGGCGGTCGGGGTGGGCGCCGTGCTGGTGGCGCGAGGGCGTCGGGGCGGGTGAAGGAGCGCAGGGCCGAGGGGCAGCTTGCCGCGTTGCGCATGGGCGACCCGGTATGGGTACGCACGGTTGCCCCGGCGGCCGCCGGCCGCTCCGCGTCGGGATGCTCGTCCGCTTCGCGGCCGGATGGCTGTGTGCTCCGTGCGCCTGCCACGCAGTGGGCAAGCAATCCCGACGCAGCGCTCCCCGATCCTGACGTCGGCCGCGGAGCGGACGAGCAGCCCGGCGTGGAGCAATCGGCCCGGTGGCCGCGGAGCGGACAGGCAATCGACTGCGTCGGGGGCGGGCAGCCGACCTGAAGCGGTCGTCCCGACCCACCCGGCCGCGGAGCGGACGAGCAAGCCCGACGCGCGCCGAGACCGGGCAACCCGACAGATGTCGAGGCCGGGCAGCCCGATTTGCGCTCCGAGACCGGGCAGCGTGATGGGTGTGGGCCCCTGGTCAGGTCCGGGACAAGGTGGCGAAGGTGCGGTTCGGGCAGGTCCATGTGTCGGTCATGGTGAAGCGATGGGCGTGGGCGAGGGTGCGTAGCGCGGGGGTGCCGACTCGGGCCCAGCGGAAGGCGCCGCCCCGGACGCCGTGGTCGTTTTCGACGCGGGCGGCGAAGCGTTCGTGTACGTCCTGTGGATCGGTCTCGACCACAAGCCGGCCGCCGGGGGCCAGCAGGTCGTGGATGCGGTCGAGCAGCCGGGCCGGGTCGCCGCCGATGCCGATGTTGCCGTCGGCGAGGAGTGCGACGGCCCAGCGGCCTTCGCCGGGCAGCGGCTCGAATACCGAGCGGCACAGCGCGGTGGCCCCGGCGGCCAAGGCCCGGGCGACGGCGGCCGGCACCGGGTCGACACCGAGGGTGGTCACTCCTCGGCGACCGAGCGCCGCGGCCAGCCGGCCCGGGCCGCAGCCGATATCCAGGGTGGGACCGATACAGCGGGCGAGCATGGTGTCGTCGTCGGCGTCCGGTTCGGCGCACCAGCGGGACAGTTCCAGGCGCTGCCGACGGCGGCCGTGTCGGCGCAGGTACAGCGCTCCGCCCTCGCGCAGCGCGATCGTGTACGGGTCGGCCGGAGCGTCCGGTGCCAGGTCGACCGGGCCGTCGAGGTCGCGGACCAGGGTCATGCGTACACCTCGCCGCCGAGCAGCGCGCGGGCCACCCCGGCGCAGTGGGTGCCGGGGATGTCGCGGGTGACGGCGGCCAGGTCGGCGGCCGTGTCGATATCGGTCAGGGTGGGCAGGTCGCGCACGGTCAACCCGGCGGCGAGCAGTCGGGCCCGCTGGATCGCGCCGGTCCGCGGCACCGACATCGGCACGCCGGGAAACACCGCCGGGTCCGGCTCACGCAGCCCGATCGCCCAGAATCCGCCGTCGGTCGCCGGGCCGAACCACGCGTCGGCAGCCGACCAGTCCACGGTCAGCAATTCGGGCGTGATCTGCGGGGTGTCCATGCCGACCAGCAAGGTCGGCCCGGTGCAGCCGGCGAACGCGGCGGCCAGGCGCAGGTCGAGGCCGCCGACCCCCTGCGGCACCACCTCGAAGCCGGCCGGCAGCCACGGCCCGGGATCGCCGGCCAGCACCAGGACCCGGCGGCGGGCGGGCGTCGCGAGTACTGCGGCGAGCGTGTCGGTGAGCGCGGCCTCGGCCACCGCCGCGGCCTGGTCCGGGGTCAGCGGCGGGGTCAGCCGGGTCTTGACCCGACCGGGCAGCGGCGCCTTGGCGATCACCACGAGGGTGCTCACGCGGGCCGCCCCGCGCGGGCGAGCACGGCGCTCATGTCCCGGACCGCGGTGACCGTGCCCCGGACCGTGCCGGTGACCTTGGAGCGACCGGAACGCGGCAGGTAGCGCACGTCCACCTCGGCGATCCGCCAACCCGCGTCGGCGGCGCGGACCACGGTCTCCAACGGGTAGCCGGAGCGGCGGTCCGAGACTCCCAGCGCAAACAGTTCGGCGCGCCGGGCGGCCCGCATCGGCCCGAGGTCGTGCAGCCGCGCGCCGGTGCGCCGGCGCAGCCGGCGGGCCAGGACCGCATTGGCCAGGCGCGCGTGCGGCGGCCAGGCACCCAGGGTCTGCGGACGGCGGCGGCCGAGCACCAGGTCCGCGTCGCCGGCGAGCACGGGATCGGCGACCTCGGGCAGTTGTCCGGGGTCCAGCGACGCGTCGCAGTCGCAGAAGCACACGATCGGCGCGGTCGCCGCGAGCATCCCGGCGTGGCAGGCCGCGCCGAAGCCGCGGCGCTCCTCGACGACCACGTGGGCGCCGAGTGACCGGGCCAGTTCGGCCGAGCCGTCGCGCGAGCCGTTGTCCACGACGATGGGGCGATATCCGGCCGGCATCCGGGCGAGCACCCACGGGAGCGCGTCGGCCTCGTCGAGGCACGGCAGCACGACGTCCACAAGATGCTCGGCGGGATGCGCTGAAGAGGCGTCCATGCGGCTCACGCTAAGTACGTGCAGACCGCATCCCCAGGCTTGACGTGCTTACGGAGTGCTGACGTCGCGGCGATACGGCCGTGTGGGTTACGGCCCTCTTACGGATCGGCCACCCGCCGGAATCGTCCCCCTTCGCGCACCTACACTCGCCGGCATGAAGGTGCTCGTCGTCGACGACGACCCGACCGTGGCCGAAGTCGTCGTCGGCTATCTCGAACGCGCGGGGTTCGGCACGGCACACGCCGCCGACGGACCCACCGCGCTCGAACTGGCGTTCGCCGAAATGCCCGATCTGGTCGTGCTCGACCTGATGCTGCCGGGCATGGACGGGCTGGACGTCTGCCGACGGCTGCGCGAGCGCGGCCCGGTGCCGGTGGTGATGCTGACCGCGCTGGGCGACGAGAGCGATCGGGTCCTCGGCCTGGAGGTCGGCGCGGACGACTACGTCACCAAGCCGTTCAGCCCGCGAGAACTCGTGCTGCGGGTGCAGTCCGTGCTGCGCCGGGTCGCGGCCCCGGCTCCGCCGCCCGTGGCGCCCTCGGTACTCCGGCACGCGGACATCGAGGTGGATGTCGCCGCCCACCGGGTGCTTCGCGCAGGCCGTGAACTCTCGCTCACCGCCCGTGAATTCGACCTGCTGTGCTTCTTTCTCGGCAGTCCGGGCCGAGCCTTTTCCCGGGACGAGCTGATGCGCCGGGTCTGGGGCTGGGAGTTCGGCGACCAGTCCACGGTGACCGTGCATGTGCGGCGACTGCGGGAGAAGATCGAGGACGACCCGGCCGCGCCTCGGCTCCTGGTGACCGTGTGGGGCGTGGGCTACCGACTGGAGGTCGAACCCGAGTGCACGTGAAGGATTTCGCGCTGATCTGCCTGATCGCGGCGGGCAGTGGGCTCGGAGTCACCCTGCTGGGCCTGCTCGGCCTGCGCGCGCTGCGCAATCGTTCGCTCTCGGTCGCTCTGGCCGCGATGTCGGTGGTGACGATAGCCGGCATGGCCGCGGGTACGGTCGGGGTCTCCCAGGCGATGCTGCTCTCCTCGCACGACCTGACCGTGGTGATGGTGGTCTGCGCGGTCTCGGCCGTGCTCGCGATCGGTGCCGCGATGCTGCTCGGCCGCCCGGTGGTGGCCGACGTCCGAGCCCTGCGCGGCACCGCCCGAGCACTCGGCGGCGGCCCGCCCGGGCCGCCGCGCCAAGTCTCGGCCGTCGTCGAACTCGCGGAGCTGGGACGGGATTTGGAGCGCGCCGGCGTACAGCTGGCCGAGTCCCGGGAGCGCGAGCGGGCGGTCGAGCACGCCCGGCGCGAGCTGATCGCGTGGATCTCGCACGACCTGCGCACCCCGCTCGCGGGCCTGCGCGCAATGGCCGAGGCGCTGGAGGACGGGCTGCCCGAGGAGCCGGCGCGTTATCACCGGCGGATCAGGACCGAGGTGGATCGGCTCAGCGGGATGGTGGACGACCTGTTCGAGCTGTCCCGCATCCAGGCGGGCGCGCTGAAGCTGACCCTGGCCCGGGTCTCGCTCTACGACCTGGTGGCGGACGCGATGGCCGGTACCGAGGAATTGGCCCGGTCCTGCTCGGTTCGGGTGGCGGGCGAGGACATCGTCGCGGTGCCGGTTCGGGTGGACGGCCGCGAGATGTCCCGGGCGATCACGAACCTCCTGGTCAACGCGATCCGGCACACCCCCTCGGACGGCACGGTCGCGGTCGGGATACGCACGGCCGAGGGCGAGGTCGTGGTCTCGGTCACCGACGCGTGCGGTGGCATCCCCGAGGAGGACCTCCCCCGAGTCTTCGACACCGGCTGGCGCGGCACCCACGCACGCACCCCGGCCCCGGGCGGCGGCGCGGGACTGGGCCTGGCCATCGTCCGCGGAATCGTCGAGGCCCACTCGGGCCGAGTCGGCGTGGCCAACACGGGCATGGGGTGCCGGTTCGAGGTGAGGCTGCCGGTGACGTGAGGCTGCCGGTGGCGGGGGGCGCTGGGAACGCGGGAGGTTGCCGGTGGTGTGAGCGGGTGGCGCCTGGGGGCCGACGGTGGCGTGACGTTACAGGTGGCGGTGGCGGAGGGGTACGGCCGAGGGCGAGGCGGACCGGGGGGGGCGCCGGCGCGGGCCGCGGCGCGGCGGCTGGGGCGGGCGGGCCTGGGTATGGGGCGGGCCTGGGTCGAGAGCACGATGGGCCGAATCGGCTGAGAATCGCGGGGCTCGGCAACGCGGTCCGCAGGCGCGACGAGCCGAAAATTGCCGAAGCCGGCTCCCCCAGCCCGAGTCGCGAGCGCGGCCGGCCCAGGCGCCGGAGTCGCGGGGACGGCCAACCCGCGCAGCCGCAATCACGAACGTGACCGACCCGCACAGCCCGAGTCGCGAGCGTGGCCAGGCCCAGGCGCCGGAGTCGCGAGCGCGGCGTTGCTGCTTGTTGGGCGACTTCGTCGCCGGCTCGCGAGGCACCGCTTTTTTGCTCCCCCGCTTCGCTCCTCCGCAAAAAAGCGGCCCCTCGCTCGTGACTTCGTGTCCCTCCGCTTCGCTCCGGGCCACGAAGTCAACGATTGCGGCTCCGCCGCTCTCCGCGCTTCGCGCGTCGATCACTTGGGGCGGCGCGGGTCGGGGGCGCTGACGCGCCGGGGGTGGGCCGTGGGGTGAATCGCATCGAGTCAGAGGTGGACTGGGGTGGGCTGTTGGGTGGGTCGCGTCGGGATGGAAGTGGGTCGGGGTGGGGGCATTGGGGGGTGCCCGGGGTCGTGTTGGGGTTGGTTGCGCGCGTGTTCAGACTTCGGCGAACTCTGCCATGCCGTGGGCGAATTCGATGGTTGCCTGCCAGCCCAGTTCCGTCTCCATGCGGGTCGCCGAGGCGGTGATGTGGCGGACGTCGCCCAGGCGGTATTCGGCGGTCGTGATCGGGGGTGGGCCGGCGTGCGCCTCGGACAGGGCTGTGGCCATTTCGCCCACCGTGTGGGGTACGCCGGTGGCGACGTTGTAGGCGCGGAGGCCGTGGCCGGAGCGGTCCAGGGCGGCCAGGTTGGCGGTGGCGACGTCGCGAACGTGGACGAAGTCGCGGCGCTGGCCGCCGTCTTCGTACACCCTCGGGGGCAGGCCGGCGCGCAGCATCGAGCGGAAGATCGCGGCGACGCCGGCGTACGGGGTGTCCAGCGGCATCCTCGGGCCGTAGACATTGTGGTAGCGCAACGCCGTGGCCACGCCGCCGGTGGTCCGGGCCCACGCGCCGGCCAGATGTTCCTGGGCGAGCTTGGTCGCGGCGTACACGTTGCGCGGGTCGGGCGCCGCCTCCTCGCAGATCCGGCCGGGCGTGACCGCCTGCCCACACGTCGGACACGGCGGTTCGAAGCGGCCGGCCATCAGCGCCTCGACCGGACGCGGACCCGGCACCACCTCGCCGTGTTCGGCGCAATGGCCCAGCCCCTCGCCGTACACGACCATCGAACTCGCCAGCACCAGGCGCCCGATACCCGCCCGCGCCATCGCGGCGAGCAGCACCGCGGTGCCCAGGTCGTTGCAGCCGACGTAGTCCGGTGCGTCGTTCAGGTCCAGGCCCAAGCCGACCTTCGCGGCCTGGTGACAGACCGCGTCCATACCGGCCAACGCCCGTTCCACGACTGCCGGATCGCGCACGTCGCCCTGTACCGCGTCCATGTCCTCGACCGGCGCCAGGTCGAGCACCCGCACCTCGTGTCCCGCTTCGGTCAGGCATTCGACGACGTGTGCTCCGATGAACCCGGCGCCGCCGGTAACCAGGATTTTCATGCCACCAACGCTAGGTCGACGCACGACGCCCAAGTACGCGACTCGCGCCGATGTCACCCGTTCGTAAGACCCATTCATCCCCACCCCACCGCCTCCCCACGGCCCGGCTCCCGAAGAAGCAAAGCGCACAACCAACCCCAACACGACCCCGGGCAACGCCCCAAGCCACCACCCGACACCCCGGCGCGTTGCTCCCCTGTGCCACGGCCCCTCCCGACGCAAGCCCGCAACGAATCCGCCCACAACGACCCCGGCCCCACCCACACTCGCGACCCCGCCGCCCCGCTCCGCCACCCCCACACCCCCGGCGCGTCAGCGCCCCCGACCCGGCCCGCCCCCGGTGATCGACGCGCGAAGCGCGGAGAGCGGCGGAGCCGCAAACGTTGACTTCGTGGCCCGGAGCGAAGCGGAGGGACACGAAGTCGAAAAAGTGGCCCCTCGCGAGCCGGCGACGAAGTCGCCCAACAACCAGCCTGCGAGACTGATCCCCATGCGCATCGTTGTACTTGCCGGCGGCATCGGTGGGGCCCGGTTCTTGCGGGGTCTCAAGGCGGCCGTTCCGGAAGCGGAGATCACCGTCGTCGGCAATACCGGGGACGACATCCACCTGTTCGGGCTCAAGGTGTGCCCGGACCTCGACACCGTCATGTACACGCTCGGCGGCGGCATCAACGAGGAGCAGGGCTGGGGCCGCCGCGAGGAGTCCTGGAGCATTCGCGAGGAAATGGCCGCGTACGGTGTCGAACCGACCTGGTTCGGGCTGGGCGACCGGGACTACGCGACGCACATCGTGCGGACCCAGATGCTCGGCGCCGGCTACCCGTTGTCGGCGGTCACCGAGGCGCTGTGCGCGCGGTGGCAGCCCGGCGTGCGACTCGTCCCGATGAGCGACGATCGGGTGGAGACGCACGTGGTGATCGACGACCCCGACAAGCCCGGGACACGCAAGGCGATCCACTTTCAGGAGTACTGGGTGCGGCTTCGCGCCGCGCCGACCGCGCACGCGATCGTGCCGGTGGGCATCGAGACCGCCAAGCCCGCGCCCGGCGTCCTGGAGGCCATCGCCGAGGCCGACCTGATTCTGTTCCCGCCGTCCAATCCCGTGGTCAGCATCGGCACCATCCTGGGCGTGCCCGGGATCCGCGAGGCACTGGTGGCCGCGGAGGCCCCGGTGATCGGGTTGTCGCCGATCGTCGGCGGTGCACCCGTACGCGGGATGGCCGACCGGGTCCTGGAGGCGGTCGGCGTCGAGACGAGCGCCGCGGCCGTCGCCCAGCACTACGGGCCGGGGCTGCTGGACGGCTGGCTGGTGGACACCGCGGACGCGGACACGGTGCTCGCCGTCGAGGCGGCCGGCATCCCCTGCCGGGCGATCCCGTTGCTGATGACCGACGTCGAGGCCACCGCCGAGATGGCCCGCGCCGCGCTCGCACTCGCGGACGAGGTGCGCTGATGGGTGCCCCGCCGCGCGGCTACTCGGTGTTCGGGGTGAACGGGCTGCCCGAGATCGGCGAGGGCGCCGATCTGGGCCGGCTGATCGCGGACGCGGCGGCGGGGCCGAACGGGCCCGGCCTGCTCGACGGCGACGTGCTCGTGGTGACCTCGAAGATACTCAGCAAGGCCGAGGGTCGGTTGTTGCGCGGGGTCGATCGGGAGAAGGTGATCGACGCCGAGGCGGTCCGCCTGGTCGCGCGCAAGGGCCGCACCCGAATCGTCGAGACCCGGCACGGATTCGTGATGGCGGCGGCGGGCGTGGACGCCTCCAACACGCAACCCGGCACCCTGCTGCTGCTTCCGGAGGACTCGGACGCCTCCGCCCGCCGGTTGCGCGCGGCACTGGCCGAGCGGGCCGGCGTCCGGGTGGGCATCGTGGTGTCGGACACCTTCGGCCGGCCCTGGCGTACCGGGGTCACCGATGTGGCCATCGGCGTGGCGGGACTGGACGCGGTGGACGACCACCGGGGCCGGACCGACACGCACGGCAACGAGCTCGCGGTCACCGTCACCGCGGTGGTGGACGAACTCGCGAGTGCGGCCGAGCTGGTCAAGGGCAAGGCGGGCGCGGTCCCGGTGGCGATCGTGCGCGGACTGGGGCACCTGGTCACCGACGCCGACGGTGCCGGGGTGCGTCCGCTGGTGCGCGGCGCCGAGGATGACATGTTCCGCCTCGGCACCCAGGAGGCGGTCGGCGAGGGCGCCCGAAACGCGATCACCGCGCGTCGGACGGTGCGCACGTTCACCGACGAGCCGGTGGATCCGGACGCGGTACGCCGCGCGGTGGGCGCCGCGATCACCGCGCCGGCCCCGCACCACACCGTGCCGTGGCGGTTCGTGCTCTTGGAGAGCGCGCCGGCTCGGACCGCGCTCCTGGATGCGATGCGCGACGCGTGGGCGGCGGATCTGCGGGCGGACGGGCTGAGCGAGGAGCGGATCGCGCGCCGGCTCAGGCGCGGCGACGTGTTGCGCGGTGCGCCGTATCTGGTGGTGCCGTGCCTGGTCGCCGAGGGTGCGCACACCTACCCGGACCCGGTGCGCGCGCGGGCCGAGCGGGAGATGTTCACCGTTGCGGCGGGCGCCGCCGTACAGAACCTGCTGATCGCGCTGACCGCGGAGGGCCTGGGGTCCGCGTGGGTGTCGTCGACGATGTTCTGTCCCGACGTGGTTCGCGCCACGCTCGCGCTGCCCGCCGGCTGGGACCCGATGGGTGCCGTCGCGGTGGGCCGACCGGCCGAGCCGCCTCGGGAGCGTCCGGCTCGCTCGGCGGACGACGTAATCGTGGTGCGCTGAGCGGCACACGACAAGGGTGGGGGGGGGGCCGGGGGGGAGAGAGGCGCGGCCCCCCCGAGGTTTGCGGTGAGGGCGGCCTCCGGGGGCGGGCCGGCGTGGGGGGGGGCGCCCAACA
>NZ_JBEXCV010000154.1:0-20266 GCF_040605455.1 Embleya sp. NPDC005575
GGCCCGGTCGAACGGGCCCCGGGCACCCCCGGCCTGCGGCCACCGGGCCCGACTCCCGGCCGAGGCCGGCGCGTACGCTGAGCCGCCATGAGCCCCGAAGCCGACGAACGCGGACAGGCGTTGCGCCGCGAGATGCACGCAACCGGGTCGGCGCGGCGCAACGCTCTCGCGCTGATGTCCGCCTGCTGCCTGATCCTCATACCCTGGACCGGCTACCTGCTCGTCAGCCTGCCGATGCACTACGAGGCACGCCGTTGGCGGGACGCGTGGGCGGGCTTCGACGTGGGTTTGCTCGTCGCACTGACCTGCACCGCGTACTTCGGGTGGCGACGCCGCCAGGCACTGATCCCCGCCGCCCTGATCACCGCGACCCTGCTGGTCTGCGACGCGTGGTTCGACGTGATGCTCGCGTGGGGCACGCCCGACCTGTGGTTGAGCATCGCCTCCGCCGCGCTGTGCGAACTGCCGCTCGCCGTGTTCCTGGCCACCCGCGCGCGCCGACTGCTCCGCTACACGTTGCGGGCGCACTGGTACGAACTCGGCCTGCCGGGCGAGCCGCCTCCGCTGTGCCGATTGCCGCTGCTCGGACTGCCGGACCCGCACGACCGGCGCGAGTAGCGCCGGCCCGCCCCGGGGCCGGTCGGCCGCGCGGGTCCGCCGGTTCCGCCGGGAAATCCGTGTCGAGACTCGACCCGCGCCACGCGTCGAAGCCGCTGCGCAGCGGCGACCGCGACCCGGTCGCCGAGTTCCGGTGCCGAGCGCAACCTGCTCAGGTTGATCCTCCTCGATCCGCACGGCCGGGCGTTCCACCCCGATGGGGAAAGGCGGCGCGCAACACCGTCGCGTCGCTGCGCTCGGCCCACCCCTCGATGACGCCGCCGCGTTCCGACCCGGATTCGCCGCTCACCCGTGGGCGGCGACGCATTCCCCCACCGGGTCGAACAGCAACTTCCAGTTGCCGGGCACGCGCCGCACCGAGGAGGCGAGATGGAACCGGACCACCGTCCACTCGTCCGGCCGCGCCGGCACGCCGTGGGCCCGGACGGCCGCCAGGCCGTGGTCCAGGGCCTCGACCTGGTCGTCCTCGTCGAACCCCAGTCGCGTGTAGGCCCGTTCCACCTCGGCCGGCTTCGACAACGACTCGTCCCATCCGGCGACCGCGTCGAGCAGGTAGAGCAAATGGCATCCGGGTGTCGGTAGTTCCGCACGCAGTCGGGCCGTGTCGAACTCCCGGTCCGCGTTCTCCGCCACCAGGTCCGAATCACGCACCGCCCAGGCGACCAGGTCCGCCCAATAGTCCGGTTCGTGCCGTCCGTGGGTCTGCAGGATGTGCTCGCTCGCGAACGCCGCCATCGTGTCCGGGTCGTCGATCAACGGCGAGACGACCATGTCGCTCCGGCCGTCGAAGCCGAAGAAGTAGCGGTGTCCATCGAGAACGAGCGACTCGATGCCGGCCACGTGGCCGATCCGTCCGGGCAACGGGTCGACGTGCTTGGCGGGGTCCGGGTTCATGCCGACGACGGTAGCGAGGACCACCGACGCCGTCACCCCCGGCCTCGCTTGCCGCTTCCGGTCCCGCTTGTGTTTCCGGCTCCGGTTCCGGTTCCGCCTCGGACTGCGCCGTCGCCTCGGTGGGCGCGAGTCGGCACACCCGCCTCGACCCGTCGGCTACACGCCCACGCCGCGCCGGTGCAGGTCGCCCAGGAGGGTGAGGTCGGCCACGGTCAGGCGCAGCGCGCCTGCGGCCACGTTGGCGACCAGGTGGTCCGGATTGCCGGTGCCGGGGATGGCCAACACATGCGGCCCCTGGTGCAGGGTCCAGGCCACCCGCACCTGCGCCGCGCTCGCGCCGTGGGCGCGCGCCACTTCGAGGACCTCCGGCGCGTCGGCGCCGACGGCTCCCACCTGGCGACCGGTCCCGGCGATCGCGTAGAACGGCACGAACGCGACGCCCTGTTCGCCGCAGGATCGCACGAACTCGTCCTGATCGGCCCGGATCCCGATGCCGTACTGGTTCTGCACGCAGACCACCGGCGCGATGGCCCGCGCCTCGGCGAGTTGGTCCGGGTGGATGTTGGAGACGCCCAGGTGTCGGATCAGGCCGGCTTCGCGCAGTTCGGCCAACGCGCCGAAGCGCTCGGCGATCGAGTCGGTGCCCAGGACCCGCAGGTTCACCACGTCGAGGTGGTCGCGGCCGAGCTGGCGCAGGTTCTCCTCGACCTGGCCGCGCAGTTGCGTCGGCGTGAGCGCGTGCGGTGCCCAGTGGCCCGCCGGGTCCCGGCTCGGTCCGACCTTGGTAGTGATCACCAGGTCGTCCGGGTAGGGCGCGAGCGCCCGATTGATCAGTTCGTTGGCGGAACGCAGCGGAGAGAAGTAGAAGGCGGCGGTGTCGATGTGGTTCACCCCGAGGTCGACCGCGCGGCGCAGCACACCGATCGCCCGGTCCCGATCGCTGGGCACCGCGTCGGCGGCGAGTGCCTCGCCGTCCTGGGTCAGGCGCATCGCGCCGAATCCGATCCGGTTGATCGTCAGGTCGCCGAGCGTCCAGGTGCCCGATGCCGCTGCGGTGATCGTCTGTGAAGTCATGTCCGCATGATTGCGACGGAGTACGCTGATGGCCATTGATTAAGGTATATGCGAATCCTCAGGGGTGGCGGTGTCGGCGGAGCTGGCTTTCTCGGCGGAGGATCTGGCCCGGACGCGGTTCGCCGTCTCGCCGATGTGGGAGGTCGGCCCGAGCCTTCGGCTGCTCGGTTCCGGCGCCGCCCATCCGGTGCACCGGCCCTGGATCGAGCAGGTCCGCCCCCGGATCGTGGCCGCCGGGCTGGACCGAGGCCGACTCGCCGAACTGATCCCGCCGTCGGGCTATGTTCCCGACTTCCTCAACCCGACGCCCCCGGGGCCGGCTCCCACCCTGGCGGCGGAGCTGGCCGAAATAGTGGCCGCTCCGGTCGCCGCGGTGCGTCGCGATCTGGACCGACTGCGGCACGAGCGGGGCCGGCTGGGCCCCAGGTCCGAGGCGCTGTACGCCGACCCGCGCGCTCGGTTGGCCCGGGTCGCGGAGGAGATCGAGGCATATTGGGAGCTGGCGCTCGCTCCGTACTGGGCGCGGATCCGGGCGGTGCTCGACGCCGATGTCTTCCACCGGGCCCGGCAGGTCGCCGAGCACGGCGCGGGTAGGGTCCTCAACGAGCTTCATCCGTCGGTCAGTTGGCACGACGACGCGTTGCGGCTGGCCCGCCGGGAGCGGGCGCTGTCCCGGCGGACGGCGGGCGTGGGCCTGCTGCTGATCCCGTCGGTGTTCACCGGGCCGGACCCGTTCACCCGGGTGACCCCTCCCGAGCCGCCGCAACTGGCCTACCCGGCCCGGGGCATCGGCGCGTTGTGGACCCCGCGCCCGATCACCGGGAGCGCGGCCCTGGCCGCCGTCCTGGGCCGTTCGCGAACGCTGCTGCTGACCGAACTGCACACCCCTGCGTCGACCACCGAGCTGGCCCACCGGACCGGTCTCTCCCCGGCCGGGGTGTCCCAACAACTGACCGCCCTGCGCGACGCGGGCCTGGTCACCGCCCACCGCGCCGGCCGCACAGTCCTGTACGCCCGCACCTCGGTCGCCGAATCCTTGCTCACCACGACGTCCCGGTAACCGCCGACGCCCCCGCGTCGGCACCGAGCGGCCACCGAGCGTGTCCGCTCTCGTCCGTGTCGCCGCGAGGCCGGAGTGCGATGGCGACCGCGCTGGAAGCCCTCCTCGCGGACCGCCGACCGGCGCATATGGTGACGCGCGCCACCGGAGTCGGCCGCCCGGAAGGTGGACGAAGCACAGATTTTGTGCGCCGGTACGGGCGTGCGAGAGTGGTTCACGGAGCCCGAACAGGCTCCCGGACGAGGCACGCCGTACCCGGTTCAGACAAGACGGTGTCAGGGAGCGTGCCTGTCATGGCTTGGATCGTCCTGCTCATCTCCGGTGTCCTGGAAGCCGTCTGGGCAACGGCACTCGGCAAATCCGCCGGCTTCACCAAGCTCGTGCCGACCGTCGTATTCGGGGTCGGCCTGGCCGCGAGCATGGCGGGTTTGGCGTACGCCCTGCGCACCCTGCCGATCGGCACCGGCTACGCGGTGTGGGTGGGCATCGGCGCCGTATTGACCGTCACCTACGCGATGATCTTCGACGGCGAGGCATTCTCCGTCGTCAAGGTGCTGTTGCTGGCCGGCATCGTCGGCAGCGTGGTCGGCCTGAAGGTCCTGCACTAGACAGTGCACGCGCCGTCGCCACCGCGCGGCCACCGGGCCGGCGGTCGAGCCTCGCTCCGGCGAGCGTCGACCGCCCGGCCCGGTGTCCGGTTTCGATCCCGCCCGGCCCGGTCAGTCGATCTGCAACTCACCCATCGCACTCCACCCGTTCGCGTCCGGGATCACCGTGCTCACGATCTCCGGCGTGTGCCGGACCAGCGGACGGAACCGCTCCAGAGCCGCCTTGAAGTGGTCGGAGTTCACGTGCGCCGCCGCCGCGTCGTCCCGGAACGCCTCGACCAGCACATAGGTGTTCGGGTCCTCGATGCTGCGCGACCACTCGAACCACAGGTTGCCCGGTTCACCCCGGGTCGCCTCGGTGAACGCCGCAACGTGCTCGGGCCATTTCTCGGCGTGCTCGGGCTTCACCGGAAACTTCACCACGATGAAAATCATTGGGTAACTCTAGGTCATCACAGCAACCCGCAGGGGCGTACCCGACCGGGAACCGAGGGTCGCGTCCGCAGCACCCGTGCGGACTCGCCGGCGCTCATCCGCCGGCTGCCGGCACCGACACCGGGACCGCGACGAGTCGACCGGTACGCGGGCCGCCTGTCGGGTCGTCCATGCCGCGCCATTCGGTGGCGACGACGAACAACGTCCGGCCGTCGGCGCCGCCCAGCGCGCACGAGAAGCAGCCCCGATCGAACTCGACCGTGCGCAGCACCTCGCCGCCCTCCCGAACGCGCACACAACGCTTGTTGGGCACGTCCGCGTACCAGACGGCGCCCTCGGCATCGAGGCAGATCCCGTCCGGGACCCCGTCGCCGAGGTCCGCCCACACCCGACGCCGCGACAACCCGCCGTCGGGCGCGATGTCGAAGGCGGTGAGCCGGTGGCCGTACGACTCGGCGACGATCAGCGTCGCGCCGTCCGACGTCACCGCCATGCCGTTGGGGAAGACGATGTCCTCGGCCACCCGGCGGGCCGAGCCGTCCGCGCCGATCAGCGCGACGAACCCGGGCCGGAACGGCTCGCCCGCCGCCATGTCGAACCCGATCGCGTTGACGTACACGTGGCCGCGCCGGTGCACCACGATCTCGTTGAAGCCGGTCCCCAGGGCGCGCAGATCCGCGTGACCGGCCAACGAACCGTCCGCTTCGAGGCTCACCACCCGCGCCTCGGTGGACGAGACGATCAGCAGGCGCCCGTCCGGCAACCAGTCGATGCACATCGCCATCGACGGAAACGGCACCCCCACCACGACCTCACCGACGCCGTCGGGCCCGACCGCGACGATCTCCCGGGCACCCCAGTCGCAGAACCACACCCGATCCCGATGCCACCGCACCGACTCGCCGAAGACGATGTTCTCCCGCAGGACGGTCCATTCGGACATGAGCCATGACTCCTTCGTCGACCCCGAGGCGGGCCACCGGCGACGTCGACGGCGGATCCCTGCCCTCGTGGGGTAGACCCGGGCTTTACCCGAAAACTCATCGCGGGCAGACCCCGGCCCCACGCCAGCGACGCGACACACGGCCCGCAGGCCCCGGCCCATCATGGCGCGCCCGTAGCCGACCGCCCGAGAACCCCGGTCCGAAGCCGGATCGCGCCCGGCGTCCCGGCGGCGGTCGGGCCAGGCGCTTTCGGCGAAGATGTACTCGGTGCCGCCCGGGGTCTCAGCCGCCGTCCACCGCGTACCGGACCGCCGTGTCCGCGGGCAGCACACCGCCTCCCGGCAGTTCCGCACTGGCCGGCGACACCGTGCCGTACTCCGGCAACCGCACCGGCTCCGCGCCCGGGTTCACCGCGCACACCGGCGACTCGCCGCGGCCGAAGACCAACGTCCCCGCCGGCGCGTCGAGCCGCCGCAGTCCGGCACCGTCACCGTGGCGGGCGGCGAGTGGTTCTACCGCCCGTCCAGGCACCGGTTGGCCGGCTACCGGGCGGCGATGAGGGCCACGTTCGGCGGCTGGGACGACACGTTGTAGGGGTCCCGGTAGTACTCGCCGAAAAAACAACGCTACGGGCTAAGCCGCAGGTCAGCGCGCGGGTTCCATCGCGGTTGTGCGCTCGTCGTGTTCGCGCAGCATGCGCATGACGGTGGCGGGCGACGGGTGCCGGCCCTTCTTCTTGCCCGTCGTGATGACGAGCCGGGCAGCGATGTCACGCAGGCTCATCTCCTGCCCTCGTAGGCGGAGAGCCATGGAAAGCATGGCGTCGTCGGCGACGCCGGCCCCGCCGATGGTCTTGCCTCGCTTGCGGGCAGACTCGTGGCCTTCCAGGGTGCGGTCGCGGATGTACTCGCGTTCCATACCGGACAGCGCGGCCAGCACGGTGAACACCACGCCCGATGGGTCGTGCGAGCCCTTCAGTTCCCCGGTCAGGAACTCCAGGCCGACATCGCCGGCCTTCAGCTCTTCGGCCGGCGTCGCCACTTCGATGCCGCGGCCGAGTCGCTTGTGTTCGTGGACGACGAGGGTGACTCGGACGCCGGAGGCGCGCAGTTCGCCGGCGAGCTTGACGGCCTTGTCCAGCTCGGGCCGACGGGTGGCGCGGGTGGAGATCTTCTCGGAGAAGATCCGGGTTACCCCCGCCTCAGTCAGCGAGTGGAGCTGGGAGTCCAGGGACTGGCGGACCGTGGACGCGCGGGCGTACCCGAGGCGTAGGTGACCGACCAGTTCGGTGCCGGCACCCGCGGGCCGGGGCAGCTCGGTCCAGACCGAGCCGGGCTTGCGCACGGCGGGGGTCGGTACGTTCAGGGCCCTTGCGGTTGGGGCACGAGGCGGAAGCGGGCGGTGTGGTACTGGATGGCCACCTTGCCCTTGCCAGTTCGGCATGGCGAGCCCGCCGGGGCGGCGCAGGTGGACATCGGGCAGGCGTGCGATTCCTATGAAACAGCGCCCCGATCGTGGTGTCACGGCGTCGTGACACGGTGGGGACCGCCGTTGACGCGCTGGGACAGGTCGCAGTACGAGTGGTGCGGCGTTGAACTTGTGGTCAATTCTCGCCTGGCAACCAGGAGATGTATCGGCTGTCCTCACCCCAGGTCAGATCGATGTTCCACTCCACCAGCAGATGTGTGATGGCCGGGTCGGGCAGGAACTCACCCTTCCAGGTCATGCGCCCATCCGGGTTCTTCCCGAGGGCGAATCTCGTCGTAGGCCTTCGCAGGGGATCGAGGAACACGAGGTGGTCCCCTTCCGTGATCCAGAAGGTCTCGTTCGGGTGGTCGGATTCGATGCTGCCGTCGACGTGCAGCAGGATGCTGATGGGAAAGACATGCGGTCGGTGGAACTGCCAGACCTTGCCGGTGACACCGCGGTCGAGTTGGCGTAGCTGATGTGTGACACCAGCGTCGGAGAGGAACGGCCCCGAATGGTCGACTCGACCGAACTGTGAATTGGTTTTGGTGAAACGCGTCGTCACGCGGCCGTCGCCGTCACGAAAGACGAGCGTGCCATCCTCCTGCGCCCACGAGCGCTCGTTGGGATGTGAATGGCCTTCGACGGAGCCCCCGGCACGGAGTCGCAGGAGGCTGGTGATGATCGACCCGTCCGTTCGGGCGAACTGGAACCACTTCCCTTCCACGCCCAGGTCGACTTCGCGGAGTTCGTGGACGACGCGCTCATCGAACTCGAAGCGGCCCCGAAGCACGATGCGCCCGTTCTCCCAGGTGTCCCACACGAAGCGGGTCGAGGCTCGCCCGTCACTAGTGAAGAAGGCCAGTGCGCCGTTCTCCCGGCGCCAGCGCGCCTCGTTGGGGTGCGCGTGTCCCTGAATGGTGCCATCGGCGAGTAGCCGGATCCGTTGCGCGATGACCGAACCGTCGTTTCGGCCGAACTGGAACACCCGGCCCTCGACGTCTGGGCCGCCGGCAACCGTGCCCGGCATCCCGGCGCTCGCGAAGTCGCCCAGTTTGACTTCGCCGGTGTCGGTCCGGGCGCTCACGCGCACCATGCGCCTGTCCTCCGGCGCAGGGACGGACTGGTCGAGGGTGATCTGTGAGGTGGCGGCCATCGGCGGGAGGTGCTGGGCGTCGAAGCGGTCGTGGCGTTCGTCGTAGGCGAGCAGGATCGGTCCCCGGTACAGTGCGAGGCGCCCCTTGGCTCCCTTGCCGCTGTGTGGGTCGCAACCAGGTGGTGGGTCCGCGCCGATCAAGGCCCTGGAGCGCAGGTCCAACTCCAACACGATCGTGTCGCTCGAGCGCCAGGTCCGCTGGACAGTGTGGTAGCTGCCAGGGACGACCCCGGGGCGGGAGGCCCCGTTGACGGCGACCGTGGTCGTTGTCGACCAGGACGGTACCCGCAGTCTTACGGCGAAGGCCTCGTCCCGGGCCGGTGTCACGACCAGCTCGACTCTGCCGTGCACGGGGTAGCGGGTGCGCTGTTCGATGGTGACCTGGTTGCCCGTCGGCGTCAGGAGGGTGAAGCGCGAGGGACCGTAGAAGTTCACGACGATGCCGTCCGCGGCAGCCATCACCGCCCACTCGGAGAGCATGCCCAGCCCTCGGGGAGCATTCGTGGAACAGCAGCTCAGATACGAGGCACCGGGCCGGTCCTGGAAGCCCAGGTCATGGGGCGTGGGTCTGCGGGTGCCCTCGAAAGCGGGCGGCCGATGGAGTGGAGGAGGCAGCTCCATCGCATCCATGCCAGTGGTCGAGATGCCCCCCATGGGGGTGTTGTAGGTCCACCACCGTCCGTCGGGGCTCTGTGATCCCAGCGACGTGTTCCAGGTCGACAATTCCAGTTCGTCGGCCGGCTCGCAGGAGCCGGTCAGGCGGAGCATGTCGACGGTCAGCGCCATCCAGGCCACGGTGGCACACGTCTCGATCGGACGGGGATCGAAGGGGTTGCCTGTCGCCCGCTCTATTGCGGAGAACCCGCCGGTGCTGTGCCGGTCTGACGCGCGGATGCCCTGCCAGGCGTTGATGAAGGCCCGGCGGTACCGCTCCTCACCGGTGATCCGAAACAGCTCGCCCACTGCTTGCAGGCTGTGCAATCGCTCCCACCGGGCGGTCGGCCCGAGGGCGGCGAACAGACTGCCCGGCGTCTGGAACTTCGCCACGTAATCGCCGCCGTCCGGGACGCTCGCCCACGCCTGCTCAAACAGGCGTGCGAGGTTCAAATACCGTGACTCGCCTGTCTCTTGATGCAGAAGCGCAGCGACGTGGGAAAATGCGAGGTTCATCGCTGGATGGCGCAGTTTCGCGATCATTCCCGGGCCGCTGAGCCTTGTGGACAGGTGGTCAGCGGCCTTTCGGCAGGCGTCGAGGGCGCGGGCATCGCGGCGGTAGCGGAACCATTCATAGAGTCCGAGAACGCAGTGGTAGTGCCCCCAGACATCCCAGTTGTCGCCGAAGATCCGGTCATCTCCGTCGAACGGCCCCAGGTAGCCATCGGCGCCTTGATGTCGGGTCAAGCCCTGTACGACACCTGCGACAGCGGACTCGAGCTGCCCGTCGCGCGACATTCGCAGATCCTGAACCGCAGAGATGAGGTACTTGCCGACAAACTCCCCTGACCACGGCAGGTACGGTGAACCGGGCCGAGGATCGAGTGTGTGATCGAACATTGTCACCATCGCCGGATTGGCGATGGGGGCGACGAGGAGCCAATTGCGGCGATTGGCGAGGACGCGCGCCCCGATGACCGCATCGAAGGAGACCGATACAAGATTTGGTCGCTCGAACTCCATGGACTGCTCCTTGATCCGGTCTTGGCTCAGTTCGTCTCAGTCCGTCAGCGATCCACCGAACTTGAGCGGTATATAGCCCTCAGCGCCGCGGGTTATTGCCCTTCGATCGATGCACTTGAACTCGCGTTTGTGGTTACATCAACTGCCTTGACGCCGGCGCTGCTGATGTCACCACTCAGGTTGACTTTAATCAGAGCTTTGAACAGCCCACTTCCATCGGCTGCGACTGTTTGTTGACCTGTTTGGGTAGTGGTCGGTGAACCTCCGGCCCTGATCTGGAAATTGAGCTCTACAGGCTTAGCGGGTGTGAATCCACGGCCAGCGACCTCGATGAACCGACCTTCACCTGGCCGAGTGACTGGCCCCAATGTGATAAAGGGGCCAGGGCTACCGATCACGACGTAATTGAAGCTGTTTTCGGCACTGTGAGGGCCACCGTCAACCGGGCACTTTCCTTGGAAATGACCGAAGAACAGGCCCTGGCACTTCGGGCAGGAACGCCACTCGGACTGAGAATCTGGCGGCGGAGGAATATCGAAACGGAGAGCGTAGGCGAAGCTGCCGGTCTGCTCGTGTTGGCCTCCTGCCGGGCAGACTCCCTTGAAGTCATGAAACCCTGCAAAATGGAGGCCTTGGCACTTCGAGCAGGATGCCCAGCCGTGTTGAACATTGGCCTCTTCTGGTACGTCGAAGTCGATCTCATAGGCGAAGCTGCCGGTCTGCTCGTGTTGGCCTCCTGCCGGGCAGACTCCCTTGAATTCATGAAACCCTGCAAAATGGAGGCCTTGGCACTTCGAGCAGGATGCCCAGCCGTGTTGTCCAGTCATGTCGATAAGCCTTTCGTGTGGTGGGGCAAGAAGCATCGATTGTTAGTTAGGAGTTCGCCCCAGACTGATCTGGAAAAAGGAGTGATGGCGTCGAATGTAAATTTGGACCCTTTTTCACTGCGGCTGAGTTCTACCCCCGCCGCTAGGACCGCGCCCGCGTGCGCGGGGAAGTTCACCCGTTCGGGCATCCCGGACCGCCCAGCGCCGCTGACCGCAACGCGTGCCGGAGATCGTGCCTCTGCGCAGATCGCGTCGCGGGTCCGCCGGTCGACACCGGAGGCAAGCAACTCGGCGTTGATGCCCGAGTGATGCAGCGCCAGGAACTCCCCCACCTGTGCCGGGTCCGTGCTCAATCGGCCGGCGAGTTCCTCGACGCGGACGGTGCCCGTGCGCAGCAGCGGGCCGACGAGGCGGGCAGGCAACTTCTCACCGGCGGCCAGGAATTCACGGATCAGGCCGGTCGGGAGCGCCGCGACGACGCGGGCGGCCACCGACGGGGAGACCCGGCCCAGCAGGCCGAGCGGGGTCAGCACGGTCCACCGGGGCGCGGTCGGGCCGGCACCCACCCGGCTCCCCCGCCCGTCGGCGGACCCCGATCCGCGCGGTGCCGGCGGATCGCCGACCCACGACGCGTTCGAGGCGTCCATGCACAATCGACCGAATGTGTCCGGATGGCCCGGCGCCCGATCGATCAACCACCGCCAGGCGATCGGGTCGTCGCCGGGCAGCAGACCGGCCGCCTCGTCCAGCACCCGATCCACGGGCGCGTAGCGCGTGTCGGCGCACCCCGGCACCCAGCACGCCAGGGTGCGGACGGCCGCCCATCCGGGAGTGCCCTCCAGGGCCACCTGGCGCAGTGTCACCACCCGGCGGGCCAGGGCGGCTTCGAGCGCCGAGCAGGCCGTCGCCGAGGAGGGCACCACGACGAGGGCGAGTACGGCCGCACGCGGGCAGTCGTCGCGCGCGACCAACTCCGCGCACACGTCGTCGGCGAAGGGCTTTCGGCGATGGTCCCGCACGAGGGTGTCCCAGTCGACCGTGGCGAGCCGGGCCAAGGACGCCTCGTCCCGCCGCCCGGACCGCACGCGCCCGGCGGGGGCACCCCCTGCGCGGACCACCGGTGCCCGCGGATCGACGCCGAACAGCGCGTCGACGCGACCGAGCCGGGTACGCACCCGGCCCGCGAGCGTGTCGTCGGCATGCCCGAGCAGCAACTCCGCCGCGGACGCGACCGGGTCACCACCGTCCCCGTTCCCCATCCGCTCAACCCCATCGACCGATCATCGAACACGATCCGCGCGATCGACTCGCGACGGCTGCTCACCCAGGCCTCGACGCAGACCCTTCGGGTGATCCTGGACGGTGTACGGCGGCACTGCCAGTGCGCGGGCGATCTCTTTCGTGTCGTTGCCGCGGATCGCGCGCGGCCACCTCCTGCTCCCGGCCGGTCGGCCCGTTCGCGGCCGGATACCGCCTTCTGGTCACCGATCGCCGCTTCTCCGGAGCGGGGGTGGGTGCCGCCCTGATCGAGGACGCGCGCCACGAGGCGGTCCGCCGGGACGTCGATCCGGTCCGGGTCGACTCCTACGCGGGCGGCGACGGCGCGCTCGTCCGGCAATACCAGGCGCTGGGGTTCGCTCCCGTCACGACCTTCGTCGTGGAGAGGCCCGGACAGCCGCACTGGCCCGGCCAGTTGCTGGAGTGGCGGCCGAACTCCCGGCAGTCGTAACCGATCGGCAGCCCTATTCAACCGGCAGCCGTCATCGGCAGCCGCGCCACATCCGGTGAGCACAGCGCCCGCGCGGGGGACGAACCGGGTCTCCCCCGCGCTCGGCGCCACCCGGATCCGCATTCCCTCGGCCGGTAGACGCAGGCCCCGAGCCGACTCGTACGACCCCGAGTCCGGACAACGAGGCGAATGTTTCGAGGTCGCTCCGTGACTGCGTATCGACGCTCCGCGACCTGCGGGCAAGTCCCCTGCCCCAATAGCAAGTTACTCATGAGTATGCCGTGACTTGTCACGCATTCCCCCCTAGAACTTGTTCTCACTCCGTCCCAGAGTGAGGAACGTCACATGAGCGATTTCCCTATGCCCAGCAACGGTTCCAAGGGCTTCTCGCGCCGCACTTTCATAGCTGGAACAGGTTCCATCCTGGGCGTCGCGGCCGTAGCCGGCCGCGCCTCCGCAGCCCAACCTGCGGCGGCTCCCTCGGCCGCCTCGATTCCCGCCGGGGCGCACGTGCCGGCCCTGGTGATCGGCACCGGGTACGGCGGCTCCGTCGCCGCGTTGCGGCTGGCCCAGGCGGGTGTCGACGTACACATGATCGAGATGGGCATGTCCTGGGACACCCCCGGCCCGGACGGCAAGATCTTCGCCAACACCACCTCCCCCGACGCCCGTTCCTTCTGGCTCCGCACCAAGACGAAGCAGCCGCTGAGCAACTTCCTCGGCTTCCCGATCGACCGGGACATCCCCAAGTACACCGGCATCCTGGACGCCGAGGAGTTCGCCGGCATCACCGTCTACCAGGGCCGAGGCGTCGGCGGCGGCTCGCTCGTCAACGGCGGCATGGCGGTCACTCCCAAGCGGGAGAACTTCGGCGCCATCCTTCCCTCGGTCAACGTCGACGAGATGTACAACACCTACTACCCGCGCGCCAACGCCGGGCTCGGGGCGGCCACCATCGACCCGGCCTGGTTCGAGAACACCGACTGCTACCAATACGCCCGGGTCGGCCGCAAGCACGCCCAGCGCTCCGGCTTCCCGTTCGTCTTCGTGCCCACCGTGTACGACTGGGACTACATGAAGCAGGAGGCCGCCGGCGCCGTCCCCAAGTCCGCACTGGCCGGCGAGATCCTCTACGGCAACAACTACGGCAAGAAGTCGCTCCAGAAGACCTACCTCGCCCGGATCAAGGAGACCGGCCGGGTCACCATCTCCGCGCTGCACAAGGTCACTTCGGTCTCCCCCGCGGCCGGCGGCGGTTACACCGTGACGATCGATCAACTCGACACCACCGGCGCCACCACGCTGACCAAGACGGTCACCGCGGACAAGGTCTTCTTCGCTGCGGGCAGCGTCGGCACCAGCAAACTGCTGGTCCGGCTCAAGGCCACCGGCGCACTGCCCAACCTCAACGCCGAGATCGGACAGGGCTGGGGCGACAACGGCAACGTGATGTGCGGGCGCGCCAACCACATGTGGGATTCCACCGGTTCCCTCCAGGCGTCCATTCCCACCGGCGGCATCGACAACTGGAATGCCGGCGGCGCGTTCGCCGAAGTCGCCCCGCTGCCCACCGGCATCGAGACCTACGCCTCGTTCTACCTGTCGATCACCAAGAACCCCAACCGCGCCCGGTTCTCCTGGAACGCCGCGACCGGCAAGGTCGAGCTGGACTGGCAGGCCGCCTGGAAGCAGCCGTCGATCGACATGGCCAAGACCATCTTCGACAAGATCAACGCGAAGGAGGGGACGATCTATCGAACCGACCTCTTCGGCGCCTACAAGATCTGGGGCGACCACCTCACCTACCACCCGCTCGGCGGCGCGGTATTGACCAAGGCCACCGACAACTACGGCCGCCTGTACGGCTATTCCGGCCTGTATGTGATCGACGGCGCGCTGATCCCGGGCAACACCAGCGTCAACCCGTTCGTCACCATCACCGCCCTCGCCGAACGCAACATCGAGAAGATCATCGCCACCGACCTGTGACACCGCCCGGGTCGCCGACCCCGCACCGGGTCGGCGACCCACGGGCCGTACTCACGACGCGAGCCGCCGCCCTGCATCATGTGGGCGTGATCACCATTCATCTGAAGTACGAGATCGACGCCGACAAGCTGGCCGACTTCGAGGAGTACGGTCGCCGCTGGGTCGGTCTGGTCAACCGGTTCGGCGGCACGCACCACGGCTACTTCCTGCCCAGCGAGGGCGACAGCGACATCGCCTACGCGCTCTTCTCCTTCCCGAGCTTCGCCACGTACGAGCAGTACCGCATCGACAGCGCCACCGACCCCGACTGCCAGGCGGCCATCCGACTGGCCCGCGACACCGGCTGCATCAAGCGCTACGAACGCCGCTTCCTCCGCCCCCTCGACGACGGCTCCTGAACCCACCGGGCCCCGGCCCCGGTCGACACCATCCACCGTCGCCCGTCGACGAGTTCACGTGCCGCACCACGGACCGGGGTCCGCCGGCCACACAGCAGCCGAAAGGCCCGGCGTACGGAACACCCGCTGCTCGGCGTCGACCGCGAAGACCTCCCAGCCGTCGCGGGCGGCGGCCCCACGCGACGCCGTCGGCGCCCGCCTCGGCCGCCACCGCGCGCGGGTCCCGAGCAGAGCCAATGCCCGATATATCACCCGAATGCCGTACGCACGACGCCGTCGCCCGGGCGCCGTCCCTTTCCACGCGCAGGGTCCACCGCAGCGCCGACACGGAACACGTCGCTTGTCGCGATCACCCGTGGGTGGACATCGACTCGGACACCAGCAGGCGCAGCAGCGCGTCCCGGCCGCCGCGCCGAAACGTCTCCCGCTGCCGATCGGCCCCCGTCCCCTCCCGCAGCAGACGGTGCACCAGCGCGTCGATCTGCCGGGCGTCCCCGGTGTCCGCCAGCACCGGGGCGACGTAGTCCATCAGCCGGCCCACCAGCTCACCGGCCTTGAGCCGGCGCGGCGCGTGCGGGTCGATCAGCACGTCGGTCAGGCCGTGCCGCGCGGCGTGCCACTCGGCCGCCGCGACGAACTCGGGGGCGGGTCGGGGCACGGGCTGACCGGCCGTCGCGTCCCGCAGCACGGTGGTGACCAGGGCCCGGACGAGTCCGGCGAGCATCACCGCGTCCTCGACCCGCAGTTGCACGTCCATGGCCCGGATCTCGACGGTGGGATAGCGGTCGGAGAGCCGGATCTGCCAGTAGACCCTGGCCCGGTCGCGCAAAATGCCGGCGGTCAGCAGTTCCTCGATCCGACGGTCGTAGTCGGCCGCGTCGACGAAGTCGGGCGGCACCCCACTGATCGACCAGCGGCCGTACACGAGAGTGCGCCAACTCGCGAAGCCGGTGTCGCCGCCCTCCCACATCGGCGAGTTCGCGGCCATCGCCACCAGCAGGGGCAGCCAGGGGCGCAGCCGATTGACCACGATCACGCCCGCGTCCCGGTCGGGGACGGCGACGTGTACGTGCATCCCGTTGATGAACATCTCCTCGACCAGGCGGGGGGCGTCCGAGTACAGCGCGTGGTAGCGCACCTGGTCGGTGAGTGCGATCGGGGCGTCGGCGCCGAAGGGTGCGGTACCGGAAGCGACGATTCGGCATCCTTCCTGTTCGGCCGCCGCGGCCACCGAGTGGCGCAGCCGCAACAGGTGCCCGCCGACCTCGTCGAGGGTCGCGCACACCGGTGTCGCCACCTCGACCTGCACCTGCAACAACTCGGACTGGATCTCGCCGCCGGACACCGCCGGCTGCAGGTCCGCCGCCGCGCGGACCGCCTCGGCGACGGGCATCGGGCGGCCGTCGGTGGGATCCAGGAGCAGGTACTCCTCCTCGACCCCGAACGTGATCACGCCCGGCCACCGACCGTGGCGCCCGCGACGAACGCGGATCCGCGGCCTGTCGAACGGAGTACGGGGGCCGTCGCGTGCCCCACAATCGCACGCACCATCGTGCACTCCCTGGAACCTTGTCCATCGGCGAGGCGCCCGCCCCGGCACACCGCCGGCCCGAGAACCTTCGGCCCGCATGCCGAGGGGCGCCGCGGCGCGGCGCCCCTCGGGCGGGTTCAAGGGTCAGACCGGCGTCTCCTCGTCCGCACGGTCGTCGGACCTGTCGACCGGGTGCATCGTCCGCTCGACCTCGCTCATACACGGGACACAGAACGTCTCCCGTCGACGGGTGCCGTCCACATCCCGTCCGGCCGGCAGAGTCACGCCGCACATCGCGACGTCCTCGCTTTCCATCGCGTGCCACACCACGCTCTGTGCGTCCTGGACCGCTCTCATCACGTGCATGTCCGCTCCCGTGTCGTGAGATCCATCGACCTCACCATGTAAGCCGTTGCCGGCTCACCCTGCACTCCCAGGGGCTCCCGCTCCCCGGGCGATCCGGGGTCCGTGGGCGCCCAAGCAGGGAGAATCCCCGGTCGAGCCTCTGGGCCGCGCGGGTGACGTCGGGGGGCGAACCGTGCTCGCGTGCGGCGATCCGAGCACGCGGCCCGGCGCGGCTTCGGCCGCCGGGCCAGGGCCGGGGGCCGGCCGGCCGGATGGGCGATGCGGCCTCCGAACCCACTCGCGGCGACCGACCCGTCGGTCGGTCCGTCCGGGGGCCCGGGCCCGGCGACGCGGGACACGTATCGATGTGACCGTCGGGCGCGAAGGATTCACCGTGAGTGGTCGCACGTTCCGGGGTCGGTGCAATTTCGTACCGGTCGTGACAGTCCGCGACCCGACCGCGGCCGGCGGCCGGTCGACCCGGTGAAACTCCGGGGCCGACGGTGAGGGTCCGAATGGACGGCAGCGTGCGGCCACCGTCGACTCCTGCGGTCGGGCGCCGCCCGAACTCGCGATCGACCCTGGCCTGACCAACTCCCGGCCGGGCACGGCGTGTTCGCGTCCCGGCCGGGCCCGGCGGCGTGCGCCGGGTTGCCTGCGGTGACCTCGAATCGCGCCGGTCAGTCGGCGAGCAGGCCGGTGCGCAGGCCGGCCAGGGTGCGACCGAGCAGCCGGGAGACGTGCATCTGGGAGATTCCGAGCCGTTCGGCGATCTGCGACTGGGTCAGTTCCCGGCCGAAGCGCAGCGTCAGGATGGTCCGCTCCCGTTCCGGGAGGGCGGCGATCAGCGGCTTGAGCGCGTGCAGTTCCTCGACCCGGGCGAAGCCGGGATCGACGAACGAGGCCCGCGCCGCATGCGCTTGGAGGGGCCCGTCGTCGGCGGCGGGGGCGTCCAGCGAGTCGGCGGTGTAGCCGGCCGCCGCGGTCAGGCCCTCGGTCACCCGGGCGACATCCAGGTCCAGGCGCGCGGCGAGGTCGGCCACGGTGGGTTCGTGATCGTGCTCGGCGGTGAACGCGTCCCGGGCCTCGGCCAGTTGCAGGCGCAGTTCCTGAAGTCGGCGCGGGACGTGCACAGCCCAGGTGTTGTCCCGGAAGAAGCGCTTGATCTCACCCGAGATGGTGGGCACCGCGAAGGTGGGGAACTCGTACCCGAACGCCGGGTCGAAGCGGTCGATCGCCTTGATCAGGCCGATCGTGCCGACCTGGACGATCTCCTGCATGTCCTCCCGGCGCGAGCCATGGCGGGCCGCCACGAAGCGCACCAGCGGGAGGTTCAGTTCGATCAGGGTATTGCGCACGTACTGGCGTTCGGGCGTGCCCTCCTCCAGCGCCTTCAGGCGATCGAAGAGCACCCTGGACATCGCCCGCGCGTCGCTCGCGGTCGGCGGTCCGGCGTCGTCGGTGACGGACGGTTCGAACCGGTCGAACACGGCGGTACCGGCGGGCGATTCGCTCGTGGCGGGCACTGCGACACCGGCGGTCTCCTCGACGAGAGGGGTGCCGGCCGGGGAGTCGGTCGCGATCCCAACGGTCATGTCACGTCCTTCCGGTGCGTCTCGCGTGGCGGGTGTCGACGTCGCACCCGATTCATGCACCATACACACGTTCCGTCGGGGGGCGACGCCCGGGCGACGCCGCGATCGTGCCTGCGCCGTTCGGCCGAGCGGGTGACCTGTCGGTGAGTCTCGGCGGAATCGGGCGACCCGCGGGGCAGGATCGAGTCCGACCGGGTCCCGTGCCTCGCGTTCGGGACGCGCGGCCGGGAGGTGTCGATGCGGATCCTGCTCGTCGCGAGCGCGTTCAACAGCCTGACCCAGCGGGTGTTCGCCGAGCTCGGGGAACACGGCCACACCGTCAACGTGTGCCTGGTCGGCGGCCACGACGACGACGTGCTGCGTGCGGCGGTGCGGCGGGACGCGCCCGAGCTGATCCTGGCCCCGATGCTCAAGAGCGCCATCCCCCGCGACGTCTGGTCGGCCCATCCGTGCCTGATCGTGCACCCCGGGCCGGCCGGCGACCGCGGACCGGCCGCGCTGGACTGGGCGATCCACGAGGGCGCCACACGCTGGGGCGTGACCGTGCTGCGCGCCGACGAGGTACTGGACGGCGGCGACGTATGGGCGGGCGCCGACTGCCCGGTGCCCGAGATCGGCAAGAGCGACCTGTACCGCAACGAGGTCTCCGACGCCGCGCTCGAAGCCGTCCTGCTCGCGGTGACCCGCTTCGCGTCGGGGACGTACGCGCCGACCCCGCAGCACGGACCGCAGTGGCGGGTCCCCGACCACACTCGGCCGGCGCACCGCCAACACCTGCGCCGCATCGACTGGGCAAACGACCCGACCGACACCGTCCTGCGCAAGCTGCGCGCGGCCGACTCGCGGCCCGGGGTGCTGGACGAGTTCGCGGGCGGCGAGTGGTACCTGCACGGCGGCCATGCCGAGGACGAGTTGCGCGGGGCGCCCGGCGAGGTGCTGGCCGGCCGCGCCGGCGCGCTGTGCCGGGCGACGACGGACGGCGCGGTGTGGATCCCCGAGCTGCGGGCGCGGGGCCCGGCCCAGGTCAAACTGCCCGCCCGCCTCGCACTCGGCGACCGACTGCGCGGCGTCCCCGAAGTGCCCGCTCCGCTGCACCTGCCCGAGGGCCGACGCACCTGGAGCGACATCCGCTACCGCGAGGACGGTCCGGTCGGGTTCCTGCGCTTCTCCTTCCCGAGCGGCGCCATGGACACCACCCACTGCCGGCGGCTGCTCGACGCCTACCGCCGGGCCTGCTCCCGTCCCACCTCGGTCCTGGTCCTGGGCGGCGGCCGGGATTTCTTCTCCAACGGCATCCACCTGGGTGTGATCGAGGCCGCCGCCGACCCCGGTCGCGAGTCCTGGGCCAACATCGAGGCGATGGACGATCTGGTCGAGGCGGTCCTGACCACCACCGACCGCGTGGTCGTCGCCGCCGTCGGCGGCAACGCGGCGGCCGGCGGCGCGCTGTTGGCGATGGCGGCCGACGAACTCTGGTGCCGACACGGCTCGATTCTCAACCCGCACTACCGGTTGATGGGCCTGTACGGCTCGGAGTACTGGACCTACACGCTGCCGCGCCGGGTCGGCGACGCCGTGGCCGAGCGGCTCACCCGGCAGGCCCTGCCGGTGACCGCCGCCGGTGCCCAGCGCCTGGGCTTGGTGGATCGCGTACTGCCCGCCACGCCCGAGGAGTTCGGGCCCGAGGTGGCCCGCCTCGCGCGCCGGATGGCGGCCGGGTCGGGCGCGCAGGCTCGGATCGCGGCGAAGAAGTCCGCCCGCGAGCGGGACGAGGCGGCCAAGCCGCTGTCCGCGTATCGCGCCGAGGAACTGGCCCGGATGCGCCGCACGTTCCTCGATCCAAACGCCCCCTACCACGCGCTGCGCTCGGCCTTCGTCCGCAAGCTGCCGAGGAAATGAATCGCGTCATCATTCGGGTT
>NZ_JBEXCV010000155.1:0-20253 GCF_040605455.1 Embleya sp. NPDC005575
GTTTTCCTTGCTGTTTGACGCTGATTCAGTCGACGCCGGGCTGCCGGAGCCGGCCCGGGCCGGCGCGACCTCGACGTCGAGCAGGGCTCGCAGGTGTGCCGCGTCGCTCGTGGCCGCCTCGACGGCGGTCCCGGCCCGGACCGGCTCCGGCAGCCCGGCGTCGACTGAATCAGCGTCAAACAGCAAGGAAAACGGTCTCCTGCTCGCCCTGGATGTACACGTCGAAGCGGTAGGAGCCCGATTCCTCCCACACCGCGATCAGCGTCTCATGCCGAGTCGGCGGAACCAGCGCGAAGAGCGGGTCCGCGTGGCGGTCGTCCTGGGGGAGTACACGCGCGGGACCGCCCGGCGCAGCAGGCCGCGCGCGAACACCGACATGGCCGGGTACGGGTTCCGCGTCGCCGCTCGGCGCGCCGGGCCGCACGGTGGTGAACGCGTACCTCCCGAGCCGGTCCACCGCCGCCCGGCCCCATCCGGTGAACGTGTCGCCGTCGCGCGCGAACGAACCCTGCGCGCGCGGGAATCGGCCCGCCCAACGTCCATGCTCCTGTGGTGGCGGCGGTGTCCGTGTTCCTCCCGCACACGGTGCCCGGTCGCCTCCCGTCGCAGTGCCGTTCGCATTCCGCTCAGCGGCAGCCGGTGAGCCGGGGCGCTCGGATCGGGTCGGGATTTTTGCCCGACCGCGACCCCCGGGCCCGGGTCGCACCGTTAATCTCTGATCCCCCTGCCGCAACCGCGGTGGTGGCTCCACGGGGAGGCGACGCACATGGCGGTCCGCAAGGCAACGATGCAACGGCAGATCGCGGAGGCGGTGACCGCGGCCAATCCGGGCGATCAGCCGCTCGCCACGATGTTCGTCGTCCGCGGCCCGAATCCAATGCTCTTCGCGTTGTTCGGCGGGATCGGCGCATTGATCGGGGCGTCGATGTCCGACTACTACTTCTTCACCGTCACCCAGCAGGGGGTGATGTTCCACAAGGCGAGTGCACTCTCCAGCAGGCCCAAGGAGGTCGCCTACGCACTGACGCACGCCCAGGCCGGCGGATTGCTCTCCGAGCTGAAGATCAACAAGACCTGGAGCCGGATGCACTTCTGGTTCCCTGGCAAGGACCGCCCCGCCAAACTCAACTTCCCCCGTCCGTGGCGCGCCGAGGGCGAATGGATCTTCCGCTTCCTCATCGACGCACACGCCGCCTCCGGCGCCCAACAGCAGCCCTACGGCGGCCAGGTGCCCAACCAGTACGCCCCGCAGCCACCGCAGGCTCCGAACCAGTACCCCGGCCAGGCCCCGCAGGTTCCGAACCAGTACCCCGGCCAGGCTCCGCAGACCCCACCGGCCCCGAACCAGTACCCTGCCGGACCCCCGCAGCCCCCCGCCGGCTACCCGGCCCAAACCCCGAACCCGTACACGCAGTACCCCCAACAGGGCGGCCCGCACACCGGCTGACCCGGCCCGCCCGCTCAAGGCTCCAGCAGCGCCCATCGACTCGGTGAGCGCAGCATCTCGGCGACGAACAGGCCATAGTCGAAGTGCTCCTCCTCGACCATGGGCGTGAAGTCGAACTCGTACCACCACGGCTCGATCCGGTAGCCGAGGTCGAGGAGTTCGACCCCGTTGGCGTCGATCCGCAACCGGCGCCCGGGAGTGTTCGGTCCGCGATCGTCAACGCGTTGCCAGTGCGGTCGCAGACACGGCACGACCCGGATCCGCCGGCGGGCGACCTGAAGCCAGGCGGCGCCGCGGTGCCGGTACAGCGCGACCGGGATCCCGGAGAGCTCGCCGAAGTGCCCGACGCAGCGCGGGCTCCTCGCCCCGGCCGCGCGCTGGTCGAGCACGGTGCCCAGTCCCGACTCGGGGCGGTAGCGGACGATATGGCCGCCCCGATGGAAGTAGTGGCACGTGATCACGGTCTCGATCGCCTCGGTCACCGTCGCCCCCGGCTCGGTCGCACGAACCCGCTCCGCGTGGCACGGTATCCGCCAAGCGGTCGAGCGGTCACGCGGACCACATACCCGGCTCCGGGCCGGTCCGCGGGGCGGGCACGGGCCGGCGCCGGCCGCGCAGGGGCAGCGGCAGGGGGACGGCGGGGAGGCCGTCGATGCCGGCCACGTTGTAGGGCTTGCTCGCGGTGTACTCGACGAACTCCGCGTCGGTTTTGCGGGACATGAACTCGTCGTGCAGCGTGCGCTCCTCGCGGTAGTCCATGAACGGGACCGCGTAGCCGCAGGTGTCGCTGATCAGCGTCGCGCGCACCACCACGACCGCCCGCAGCCCGCCCGAGTCCGCCTCGCCGAACCGCGCCACCAGGTCGGGAAAGCGCGGGTCGTCGCGGAAGACCGCCTCGCCGACCCCGTGCACCCGGACGATCTTCGGCGGGCCCTCGAACGCGCACCACATCAGCGTAATCCGGCCGTTCTCCCGCAGGTGCGCGATGGTCTCGGCATGGCTGCCGCCGAAATCCGGATAGGCCACCGTGGTGTCGTCCAGCACGGCGAGCGTGCCGGAGCGCCCCTTGGGTGACACATTGACGTGCCCGTCCTCGGCGAGCGGCGCGCCGGCCACGAAGAAGACCGGTTGGGCCTCGATGAACTTGCGCAGGCGGCCGTCCAAGTGCGTATACGTCTTTCACATGTCCGCATTATCCGAGCCGGCCCCGATCGACCCCATCGAATTGTCCGATGATCTCCACGGACACCGCGCCCGACCTCGGACGCCGACCGGCCCACCCCGCCCCGCTTCCGTCCACGGCGGCGCGCGTCAGTACGCCCGCACCGCCGCCCGCACCCGCGACAGCGCGGTCGGCGCCACCGACACCGCGTCACAGCCGAGCCGGACCAGATGCGGCAGCACCGCCGGATCCGCCGCCGCGTCCCCGCACAGCGACACCGCGCGACCGCGCGCGTGCCCGGCCCGGATGGTCTGCGCGATGGCGTCCAACACTCGCGGGTCGGCCGCCGAGGCGGGGGTCAGCCGCGGGTCGTCCCGACTCAGCCCGAGCAGCCGGGAGGTCAGGTCGTTGGTGCCCAGTGACAGGAAGTCGGCGTGCTCGGCGAGGTCGTCCACCTGGTCGAGCACCTGGGGCAGTTCCACCATCGCGCCCAGCGGCGGCGGGGCCAGGCCCAACTCCGCGCAGGCGGCGGCGAGCAGGCCCCGGACATGCTTGATCCGCCGCGGATGGTCGACCATCGGCAACAACAGCGCGACCTCCACGCCCGTCTCGGCCGCCGCGCGCATGATCCCGCGCAACTGCGCGGTCAGCGCGTCCGATCCGGGCAGCGCGATGCGCCGGTCGCGCAGGAAGGGTGGTCGTTTGTCGCCGGTGAAGTCCAGGGTGCGCACCACGACCGGCCCCGGCGGCAGCGCGGCCAACACCGGTGCCAGCACGGCCACTTGACGCTCTTCATCCGGCCAGTCCGACTCCTCGGCCAGGAACGGCAGTTCGGTACGCAACAGGCCGACCCCCTCGGAGCCCGCCTCGGCTGCCGCGAGCGCGTCCGAGACGGTGGCCACGTTCGCCCGGACCCGGATGCGCCGCCCGTCCCGGGTCATCGCCTGCCCCGCGCCGCCACCGGGCACCCGCCGAGGCGCCGGGATCGTACGCACTCGCGCGCCCGCGTTGGCCTCGACCGTGCCGGCCTCGCCGTCCACCAGGATCAGGTCCTCGGCCAGGTCGGCCAGCGCCGCCACCGGGATGCCCAGGACCAGCGGTATCCCCAACGACCGGGCCACGATCGCCAGATGCCCGGTCGGTCCACCCCGCTCGGAGACCGCCGCCGCCGGCTGCGGACCGCGCAGCAGGTCCATCGCCGCCAGTTCCGCGCCGACCAACACCGCCGGTGCCCCGCCCGGGAGTTGCCCGCCGGTCGGGTCCTCGCCGCGCAGCAGCGCCTCGGCCTGCCGGCCCACGTCGCGCACGTCCACCGCACGCTCGGCGATCAGTTCGTCGTCGAAGCCAGCCAGCAGGTCGGCGAAGTCGTGTACGGCCGCGGCCAGCGCGTCGATCGGTGCCAGGCCCGCCGCGAGGTGTCGCGCTGCGCCGTCGCGCAGTTCGCGGTCCCGTGCGATCAGGGCGGCGAACTCGACGATGTCCGCCTCCGCCGATCGTCCGCGGGTGCGCAGCGCGCCGGCCAGGTCGTCCATGTGCCGGGCCACGGTGTCCAGCGCCTCCGGGACATCGGCCGGCGCCGCCGGAGTCACCACGCCGCCCGCGCCGACCCGGGCCACCACGAGCCGGCCGACCGCGGAACCCGGTGCGGCCCCGGTGCCGCGCAATATGGCGCTCATGCGATCCGGGCGCGGTCGTGGCCGACCCAGTGCAGCTCTCCCACGGTGCGTCCCCTTCTTCCCACTTCGTCCAACCGCCGCACGTCGGCGCGCGCCGGTGGGCGCGCAGGTGCCGCGACCGGGTAACGGTTGCCGGCACGACACGGGTTCGACCCGGAGCAAGACAACCGCCCGGTCCCGCGACACAGTCTGGTGGACACACGGACCGTGTCCAGCCCGGTCGCATGCAAAGGGGCGGACGAGGATGAGGACGGTGGGACGCCCGGAAGGGCAAGGGGTGGACGCGGACCCGGACTCAGCCCGGCTCGTCGGCCTCGCGATAGCGGACCGCGGACAGGTCGTCGACGAAGCGGCCCATCAGCGTGCCGAGCGTGGCGAGGTCGTCGTCCGTCCAGCCGGACAGCGCCTCCTCGAAGTGCCGGTCGCGCACCCGGCGCAGCCGCCGGACCACACCTCGACCCTTGGGGGTCAGTCCCACCCGGGTGATCCGACCGTCGCGCGCGTCGGTGGTCCGGGTGACCAGTTCGTCCGTCTCCAGCTTGCGCAACTCCCGGCTGACCAGCGACATGTCCATCCGGGCCAGCTTGGCCAGGTCGCCGATGGCCAGCCCGCCGCCGCCCGCCTGCAATCGGGTCAGCAGCACCACCGCAGGCTGCGAGACCTGTGCCCGCGAGGCGCTGGTGAGTTCGCCGTGCACGCGACGGCTCTGCTGGAGTCGGATCAGGCGTTCGAGCGCGGTCTGGACGTGATGCCGCGACTCGTGTCGTTCCGAGGAAGGAGCGGGCGACTCGGCTGACGGGGGCACTGGACGAGTCCTCCGGAGGGGAAGCAACGCCATACGGTTTCGTATGGCGGAGGCGGGCGTTCCACAGTCTAGGTGCGCATCCCGACCCACAGAAGGTAATTGATGGAGTCCAGCATTGACACGTGTAGAGGCCGGTGGTTGGCTGCGCGCGTCAAGATCGACGCCGTGCGCCCGCGTCGCCGTCGAGCTCATCGATCACCCCGGGGGACCCGCGTGTTCGCACTCGACGGCAGGTCGGCAATGGTCACCGGCGCGGGCCAGGGCGTCGGCGCGGGCATCGCCCGCCTGCTCGCCGCGCAGGGTGCGATCGTGGCGGTGAACGACCTCGACCCCGAGCGCGCCGAACACACCTGCGCCGAGATCCGCGCCGCCGGCGGCCGTGCGTTCACCACCGTGTTCGACGTGACCGACCCGCAGGCCGCGCTCTTGGCCGTGCGCACCTTCGAACGCGCCGTCGCGCCGATCGACATCCTGGTCAACAACGCGGGCAACGGCGGCGCCGAGGGATTTCGCCCGACCAGGTTCCGCCAAAGTGTGCCCGAGGACTGGCAACGCTTCGCCGACGTCAACCTGTTCGGCGTGATGGCCTGCACGAAGGCGGTGCTGGACGGGATGTGTGCGCGCCGCTTCGGGCGGGTGATCACCATCGCGTCGGCCGCGGGCGTCAGCGGCCAGTCGTTCGGCATCTCGCTGTACGGGGCCGCGAAGGGCGGCGCCATCGCGTTCATGCGCCACCTCGCGATGGAGAGCGCCCGCGACGGCGTCACCGCGAACACAGTCGCGCTGGGCCTGATGGACCCCCGTCCCAGCGGCCGCGACCTCGCGCACACCGCCGAACAGGCCAAACACATCCCGGTCGGTCGGCTCGGCACCCCCCAGGACGCGGGCGCGACCTGCGTCTTTCTCGCCTCCGACGAGGCCGCGTGGATCACCGGCCAGACCATCCAGGTCAACGGCGGCGCGATCACCACCTGAGAGCGCTGGATCGGCGAACGCATGTGTGCTGCACTGATACCGAACCCGCGAGTAACAACGCGCGATCGGAGTGACCGGCATGACGGCCGAGGCGGCTGGACCGAGCACCACCGACCCCAATCCCCGGACCTGGCCGGCGCAGGTCCCGCTCGCCGACCTGGATTTCTGGTCGGGCCCGCAGGCCGCCCGCGAGGCGGGCTTCGCGCATCTGCGCGAGACGTGGCCGATGCCGTACTACCCGGAGCCGGAGAGCCCGCTGGAGCCCGGTCCCGGCTTCTGGGCGCTGACCCGGCACGCGGACGTCGCGGAGGCCACCCGTCGACCCGAGGACTTCTGTTCGGGCCGCGGCGCGACCCACATTCCCGATTTCCCGCCGGGGTTCGGTGAGTTCTTCGGCTCCATGATCGAAATGGACGACCCACGGCACCAGCGGCTGCGCCGAATCGTCGCCCGCACGTTCACGCCCAGGATGATCAAGAAATTCTCGGACGACGTGGACCGCACCGCCAAGACCATCGTCGACGAGGTGGCCGAGCGTGGCTCGTGCGATTTCGTCACCGACGTCGCGGCCCGGCTCCCACTCCGGGTCATCTGCGACATGATGGGCATACCGGAGAAGGATCACCGCTTCGTCTTCGACCGCTCGAACGTGATCCTCGGCGTCGCGGACCCGGAGTACGTGCCCCAGGAGGGCGGCGGCCACATCGAGGCACTGCTCACCGCGGGTGCCGAACTCGCCGAACTGGTGAAGGGTCTGGCCGAGTTCCGACGCGGTACGCCGATTGAGGACGTCACCTCGGCCCTGGTGAACGCGGAGATCGATGGAGAGAGCCTGACCACGGACGAACTCGCCTCGTTCTTCATCCTGTTGCTGGCCGCAGGCAACGAGACCACTCGCAACGCCATCTCGCACGGCCTGTGGCTGCTGACCGATAATCCGGACCAACGCCGGCTCTGGCTCTCGGACTTCGAGCGGTACGCACCGACCGCCGTGGAGGAGATCGTCCGGCTCGCGTCCCCCGTGGTGTGGATGCGGCGCACCACCACCCGGGACACCGACCTGAACGGCAAGCGGGTGCGCGACGGCGACAAGCTGCTGCTGTTCTACTGGTCGGCGAACCGGGACGACGCGGTGTTCGCCGACCCCGGGCGCTTCGACGTCACCCGCGACCCGAACCCGCACGTCGGCTTCGGCGCACGCGGCCCACACTTCTGCCTCGGCGCGCACCTGGCTCGCCGCGAGATCACGCTGCTGTTCCGGGAGTTGCTGGCCCGGTTGCCGGACATCCGGAGGGTCGGCGAGCCACAGCGGCTGCGCTCGAGTTTCATCAACGGCATCAAACACATGGACTGCGAGTTCACCCCGACCCCTCGGGCTTGACCTCAGGCTTCGACTCGGTGTGAGCGCCGGGGGCGGGTTTTGGGGCGGCGCCAGGCTTCGGGGCGGCGGCGGGGGCAGGCTTTGGGGCGGCGCCAGGTTTCGGGGCTGCGGCGGGGGCAGGCTTCGGGGCGGCGGCGGGCTTCGGGGCAGCGTCGGGAGCGGCCTTCGGGCCGGGGCCAGGCTTCGGGGCGGCAGCGGGGGCGGGCTTCGGGACGGCGCCGGGCCCCGGCTTCGGGCGGCCATCGGGCTTCGGGGCGGCGTCGGGGGCGGGCTTCGAACGCACGCCGGGCTTTCGGGCGGCGTCGGGAGCGGACTTCGCTTCGGCGTCGGACGCCGTTTCCGGCGTGGGCGCGGTTTCGGAGTCCGGCGCGGGGGCGGCTGCCGCCTCGGCTTCGGTCGCCGCGTCGCCCGTGGCCCGGGTCACCCGCAACTCCCCACCCGGGGCGGTCGCGGGAGCCGTCGTCGAGGCCGCCGTCGGGTCGACCAGCGCGTCGATCTGTTCGGCGGCCGGCACCTCGCCCTCGGGCGTCACCGCATCCACCACCCGCGGCAGAGTCGCCGCCAAGGCCGCGGCGGTCTCCTCCTTGGTCATCTGGGCCTGGCCGGCGAGGCGGATCATCTCGTCCTCACCGAGCGCATCGGTGAGTTCCTTACCGCTCACCGGCTGATTGCGACCGGTCTCCACCCAGGACTTGGTCTGCTCACCCAGGCCACCCGCCTGGAGCTTGTACAACAGCGCACCCAGCCCGCCGGAGTCGCCCTGCTTGGTCAGCATGCCCAGCAGCACCCGCACCAGGCCTTGGTCACCGCTGCCGCCCCGTCCACCGAGAAGCCCGCCCAGAAGGCCGCCGAGTCCACCGGGAAGGTTCATTCCGCCGTCGCTCATCCGTCTTCTCCCTGCGCAGGTCGCCATATCCGGCTCTCATAGTGGGGTAAATAGGACATTTCTTCGTGACGGCGCGTCGGCAGTACGCCCATCGGGCGACGAAGCCACCCCTTCCCGACAGGTCGGCAGCGCGGACCGGAACGAACATCGAAGGACCAGCCCCCACCGACCGCCCACGCCCGGCCATGACAACGTGCCCGCCGATCGCTCGACGGAAAGGCGGACAAAACACGGATAAGATCGCCAGGGCCCCAGGGCCGAGGGCACCTCCCGCGGCCGGCCGCTTGACGGAAGGGCTGACGGCGAGCGGGGCAACCGGCAGGGCCACAAAAACCGGGAAGCCTCCCGCAGCCGGATGCCTGTCCGCTCTGCGGCCACGTGCCGGTCGCTCCGCGCCGGGACGCACGTCCGCTACGCGGCCGAACCCCCGCCCGTCCGGCCCACCAGCGCCCAACCGCAACGGCCCACCGGCGGCACCGCCAACCACCCCAACGCCGCACCTTGTGCCTCACGCACCACGGGCGCGGCGCCCGGAGCCGTCGGCCGGCCGACGGCCGCGGAGCGGACGAGCAACCGGCCCCGTAGGGGACGAGCACCCCGGCGCGGAGCGATCGGGCGACAGGCGCGGGCACCGGAGCAACCGCCCGCCAACCCGACACGGCGCCCACCCCGACCCGGCCTCGGCCGCGGAGCGGACGTGTGCCTCGCCACGAAGCAAGCGGCCCACGAATCCGACGCAGCGCCCACCCCGGCCCAGCCGCGAAGCGGACGAGCACTCCGACGCGGCGCCCACCCCGGCCCCGGAGCGGGCGCCCCGCCGTTTCCGGGTCAGTGGGTCGGGTCGAACAGGACCTTGAGGCAGCCGTCCGTGCGGTCGGCGAAGGTGCGGTATCCGTTCGCCGCCTCGGTGAGCGGCAGGCGGTGGGTGAACACGTCGACCGGGACGAGTCGGCCGTGCCGGATCAGCGGGATCAGGGTCGGCCACGTGGATGCCACCGGCGCCGTGCTGAAGCGCAGCGTGACGTTGCGGATGATCAGCAGCGGAACCGCGAGCGGGAACGCGAAGTTCGCATCGACGCCGACCACCGAAACGGTGCGCGACGTGCGTACCGAGGCGATCGCCGCAGCCAGCGTCGCGTCCTGCCCGACGGCCTCGATCACCGCGTCCGCACCCCGGCCACCGGTGGCCGCCATGACCTGCTGGACCAGGTCGCCCGCGCTCGCGTCGATCGGCTCCGCCCCCAGCCGCTCGGCCATCGCGAGTCGCGCCGGTACCCGGTCCGCCGCCAGGATCCGGCCCGCGCCGAGCACCTGGGCCGCCTGGAGGGCGTACAGGCCGACCGGCCCGAGCCCGATCACCAGCACCGTCGCGCCCGGCGTGATGTCGGCCCGGGTCGCCGCCGTCCAGCCGGTCGGCAACGCGTCGGTGAGCAGCACCGCGTGGTCCACCGCGACGTCCTCCGGCACCGGGAGCAGCCATGCGTCGGCGGCCGGGATCGCCACCGCCTCGGCATGCCCGCCGGGCAGCCCGAGGTCGCCGCCGAGCACCCGCATGCCGCCACCGACGCAGTCGATCGGGTTGCCCACCCGGCAGCCCGCACACCGCCCGCAGCCGAGCACGGGCGACACCAGCACCCGGTCACCCACCGCGATTTGGCCCACCTCGGCGCCGGTCTCGATCACCGTGCCCACCACCTCGTGCCCCGGCCGCAGCCCGGCGGCCGGGAACTCGCCCTCGTAGAAGTGCAGGTCCGAGCCACACACCGCACTTGCCTCGACCCGCACGATCGCCCCGTCCGGACCGGTGAGCACCGGGTCCGCGACCGTCTCCACGCTCACGTCCCGGGTTCCGTTGATGATGACGGCACGCATGTCCACTCCCCTGGCTGGTTCGCTCACCCGATACCGGAAACACCGGCCCGGCAGGCAGTAACACTGTTACAGAAGCCGTCGGATGCCAACCCCCGACCGGCCCGGATCGGCCCGGCGTGACGTTCGTCCCACGTCCCGCCGACCCTCGCGCGAGCGTCGGTAACGTGATCTCCATGTCGCTGTCGCAAGCCCTGCGCGGGCACGCCCGGGGTGCCCTCTCGCGCGCCGCGCACCGAGGCTGGCGTGCGCTGCAACGCGCCGCCTCGATCACCGCGGAGCAGCCCGGCCCGTACCGCTTCCGGGAGTTGGGCGCGCGCAGCAAGCTCGCCTTCCCGGTCGGCTCGGTCTTCGGCGAGCAGTGGATCACGGTGGGCGCCGGCTGCATCATCGGCGAGCACGTCACACTGTCCGCCGGGCTGGCGCCGGGACACGATCTGGGCAAGGCGGCGGTGGTCACCATCGGCGACCGGTGCACGATCGGGCGCGGCAGTCACATCGTCGGACACCGCTCGATCACCATCGCGGACGACGTGTGGACCGGGCCGTACATCTACATCACCGATCAAAACCACAGCTACGCCGACCCGGATCGACCGATCGGCACCCAGTGGCCCATCAACGACACCGTGGAGATCGGTCCGGGCAGTTGGATCGGCGCGGGCGCGATCATCCTGCCCGGCGCCAAACTCGGCCGGAACGTGGTGGTCGGCGCCGGCTCGGTGGTTCGCGGTACGGTCCCCGACCACTGCGTGGTGGCGGGCGTGCCCGCGAAAGTGGTCCGCCGGCGCACCGAGTCCGGCTGGGACCCGCCGCTGCGGCACACCCCCACGCCGCTCCCGGACGGGATCACCCACGAGGAACTGGTCGCCCTGCTCACCGAGCACGAAGCCTCCGACGGCCAGTAGGACCCGCCTTCGAACCCCCGCCGCACCTCGCGCCGGGGTTCCACGTGAAACCCCCGGCCGGGCCCGGTGCGGCGATCCGCCGAATCCGGGCGGGGCCGCCCGAAGCCGGCCCCGCCCGGGTCAGCGCGAGGTCACGCCTTCAGGCCGGACAGCCGCAGTTGCACGCCCACCGCGTCCAACATGCGCGGCTGCTGTCCCCACTGCCAACCCGGCACCGTCCAGTCCGCGTCCAGCATCGAGATCGACACCGACCCCCGGGCGATCGCCGTGGTGTCCGCGTTGCGCACCGGTTCGGTCACCCCCGAGGCCAAGCCCAGGTTGAGCTTGTAGCACGTATCGCAGGACGGGTCCTTGACATAGCTCACGGCCAGCGCGTCGGCCTCGCCCACGTTGGTCGTCTCCACCCGGCCGGTCGGCTTGGCCGGGTAGTTCACGTTGAGCGTGGTGTGCACGGGCAGCACCGGCCCGGTCCGCTTCGCGGTGGCCGCGAGGCGGTCCACCAACCGGGTCGCGAACGCCGTCGCCTGGGCCATCTGCGGGAACGGATTGCGCGGATCGGCGGTGCTGTACTCGGCGCTGAACGCGACCGCCGGGATGCCCTTCTCCGCGGCCGTGATCGAGGCGCCGACCGTGCCCGAGTGGTTCGTGGTCGCACCGATGTTCTGGCCCGGGTTGATGCCGGTGACCACCAGGTCGGGCTTCTTGTTCCGGAACACGTTCGCGAGGGCGAAAGAGACCGAGTCGGCGGGGGTGCCCTCGACCGACCAGATGCCCGGCTCGACCTCGGCGGCCTTGACGATCGACCCGGGTGTCGCGTTGATCCCGGTGCCCTTGCCGGATTGGTCGGTGGCGGGCGCGACGATCACCGCGTCGTGGCCGACCGCCTTGAGCGCCCGCTGCAGTGCGCGGATGAACGGCCCCTGCTGGCCGTCGTCGTTGCTGATCAGGATGCTGAGCCTGCGCGGTGCCTGGCCGCCGCGCGCGTCGTCGCTCGCCACGGCAGCGGGCGCGCTCGCCGCGAGCAGTGCGGCTGCGGTAGCGCCGGCCGCGAGGGTGAACCCGTGTTTCCTGCCGAAAATGGCCATCTCGTCCTCCGTAGGCAAGAAGGTCCGCACGCCCGAGGAACGTCGCGCCGTGGGGCTCGACGACTCGGGTCTCGTGCGTGAAGCGGAACCGGCTGCGCGAAACCCGTTACCGACCCGACCGGGACGGTCGAGTGAAATTCGGGTCGAACAACGTGTACGGAGGGGTGAATCGGACGGAATGCACCCTGCGATTCGACACGTGTCAGCCGGCGGATAGCGAAAATAGGGTCATCGGTCGGACATTGCAATGGGTGGAGCCGGGTGGTTCGTCCGGATGCGCGCTCCGGCGCCGCGCCGCCCCGCTCCGTCCCCCGGGTCTGGCCAAAGCCTTTGCCCCGAACGTAATCTGACGGATCATCAGCCGGGCCGACCGGCTCGGCCGGGACGAGTGGGCGGAGCTGCGATGATCCTGGACGGCAAAACCGTGATCGTCTCGGGCGTGGGCCCGGGTCTCGGCCGTCGGGTGGCCCTGGCCGCCGCACGTGACGGCGCCAACGTGGTGCTCGGCTCGCGGACCGAGGCCAACCTGGTCAAGGTCGCCGAGGAGGTCGACCCCACCGGCAAGCGGGTCGCCTGGGCGGTGACCGACATCACCGAGCACGAGACCTGCCGGGCCCTGGTCGACCTCGCCGTGGAGCGCTTCGGCGCGGTGGACGGATTGGTCAACTGCGCGGCGCTGGACACCGTGTTCGGCGGCTTGGAGGCGACCGACTTCGCCGAGCTGCGCCGGGTGGTCGAGGTCAACCTGGTCGGCAGCCTGGCGATGACCAAGGCCGCGCTGCCCGCGCTCAAGGCCGGCGGCGGTGCGGTGGTCTTCATCGCCGCCCAGTCCCAGTTGGTCCCGCCGCCACAGGCTCCGCAGATGGCCTATGCCGCCTCCAAGGGCGGGCTCACCTCCGCCACTTACGCCCTCGCCCACGAATTGGGTCCGCACCGGATCCGGGTCAACTCGGTGACTCCGGGCTGGAAGTGGGGACCGCTGGTGGAGGCCTTCGTGAACTACCAGGCGCAGGCCTCGGGGGTGCCGGCCGCGGAGGTCCTCGCCGGCCTCGTGGCGCCGATGGCCCTGCCCGAAATGGCCACCGACGCCGACGTGGCCGAGGCCGTCGTCTTCTTCCTCTCGGACCGTGCCAAGGCCATCACCGGCCAGATGCTTCTGGTCAATGCGGGCCATGTGGTCCGGTAGCCGCCCCACGCGCGCCACCTCTGGGATTCAACCTCATTTCGGTCAAAACGTGCTCAAGCACCACACGTGACACGCCATCTCGTCCCAGGTGTCATCCGAAAAGATCACCGCACGGATAACCAGCCCACATCGGGGGCAGTAAACCCGCCATGTTGGGGCTGCCGAACACCATCCACGCGCTTCTCTTCGACCTCGACGGGGTCTTGACCCAGACCGCCAAGGTGCACGGCGTCGCCTGGAAGGAGATGTTCGACCACTACCTGCGCGAACGCGACGGCGCCGACTTCACCCCGTTCGATCCCAGACGCGACTACGACACGTATGTGGACGGCAAACCCCGCATGGACGGCACCCGCTCCTTCCTGGAGTCGCGCGGCATCGAACTGCCCGTGGGCGACGAGGGCGACCCGCCCGGGACGTTCACCTTGCACGGGCTGAGCAACGCCAAGAACGACCTGGTGTTGCGGCTGATCCACGACCGGGGCGTGGAGGTCTACCCCGGCTCGGTGCGCTACGTGCACGCCGCGCGGGCGGCGAAGCTGCCCTGCGCCGTGGTGTCCTCCAGCGCGAACTGCCGGGACGTGTTGCGCGCGGCGGGCATCGACGACCTGTTCGAGGCAATCGTGGACGGCGTGGTGGCAAAACGCGACGGCCTGTCGGGCAAGCCCGCGCCGGACACCTTCCTGGCCGGCGCGAAGGCCCTGGGTGTCGCCCCCGCGCACGCGGCCGTGTTCGAGGACGCGTTGGCCGGCGTCGCGGCCGGCCGGGCCGGTGACTTCGGCCACGTGGTCGGCGTGGACCGGGTCGGTCAGGCCGCGGAGTTGCGCAAGCACGGCGCGGATATGGTCGTGGCGGATCTCGACGAACTCCTCGACGCCGCGCCCGGCGACGCGGCCGGCGAGCGGACCTCGGCGGAGGGCACGGCATGAACACCGGACACCCCTACACGGTCGAGCCGTGGGGGATCACCGAACAGACCCTGGACCTGGACCACCTGCCCCAGTCCGAGTCGGTGTTCGCGCTCTCCAACGGCCACATCGGCCTGCGCGCCAACCTCGACGAGGGCGAGCCGCACGGCCTGCCCGGCACCTACCTCAACGGCGTCTTCGAACTGCGCCCGCTGCCGTACGCCGAGGCCGGATACGGCTACCCCGAGTCGGGCCAGAGCGTCATCAACGTCACCAACGGCAAGATCATCCGACTCCTGGTCGACGACGAGCCGTTCGACCTGCGCTACGGCCAGACCCAGGACCACGAGCGCTCGATCGACTTCCGCGAAGGCGTCCTGCACCGCCGCGCGCTGTGGACCTCGCCGGCCGGCCGCACCGTCCGGGTCACCTCCAAGCGCTTGGTATCGCTCACCCAGCGCTCGATCGCCGCGATCGAGTACGAGATCGAACCGATAGACGGCCCGGCTCGGATCGTGCTCCAGTCGGAGCTGGTCACCAACGAGGAGCTGCCGCTGCCGAACGCCGACCCGCGCGCCGCCGCCGTGCTGGAGGCGCCGCTGCGCCCCGAGGAGCACACGCACAACGGCAGCAAGGCGATCCTGGTGCACCGCACCGAGCACAGCGCGCTGCGCGTCGCGGTCGGCATGGACCACGAGGTCGAGGGCCCCGAGAGCATGTACGTGGAGGCTGAGAGCTCCGCCGACCTGGCCCGGTTCAGCGTGACCACGGTGCTCGACCGCGGGCAGAAGCTGCGGATCGTGAAGTACATCGCGTACGGCTGGTCCTCCACCCGCTCACTGCCCGCGCTGCGCGACCAGGTCGCCGCCGCGCTGACCGCCGCGCGATACACCGGCTGGCACGGCCTGGTCGACGAGCAGCGTGGCTACCTCAAGCAGTTCTGGGACAACTCCGACATCGAGGTCGAGGGCGACGTCGAGCTGCAACAGGCCGTGCGGTTCGCGATGTTCCACGTGCTCCAGGCGGGCGCCCGAGCCGAGGAGCGGGCCATCCCGGCGAAGGGACTGACCGGACCCGGATACGACGGGCACTGCTTCTGGGACACCGAGGTGTTCGTGCTGCCGGTGCTCACGTACGGGCTGCCGCACGCGGTCGCGCAGGCGCTGCGCTGGCGACACTCGACGCTGCCGCTGGCCCGTGAGCGCGCCGCGCAACTGGGGCTCAAGGGCGCGCTGTTCCCGTGGCGGACGATCCGCGGCGAGGAGTGCTCGGGCTATTGGCCGGCCGGCACCGCGGCGTTCCACATCGGCGCGGACATCGCGGTCGCCGTGGCGCGCTACGTGCAGGCCACCGGCGACCGGGACTTCGAGCGCGACTTCGGCCTGGAGATCCTGGTCGAGACGGCACGGATGTGGCGCTCGCTCGGCCACCACGACGCGGCGGGCCTGTTCCGGATCAACGGCGTGACCGGCCCGGACGAGTACAGCGCGCTCGCCGACAACAACGTGTTCACCAACCTGATGGCGCAGTCCAACCTGCTGGCCGCGGCCGACGCGGTGGCGCGCCACCCGCACGAGGCCCGCGCGCTGGAGGTGAACACCGAGGAGACCGCGAGCTGGCGCGACGCGGCGAACGCGATGTACATCCCCTATGACGAGGACCTGGGTGTGCACCCGCAGGCCGACGGCTTCACCAAGCATCGGATCTGGGACTTCGAGAACACCCCGCCGGACCACTATCCGCTGATGCTGCACTACCCGTACTTCGACATCTACCGCAAACAGGTGGTCAAGCAGGCCGACCTTGTACTGGCCATGCAGGTGCGCGGGGACGCGTTCACCGACGAGCAGAAGCGCCGCAACTTCGACTACTACGAGACGCTGACCGTGCGCGACTCGTCCCTGTCGGCCTGCACGCAGGCGGTCATGGCGGCCGAGGTCGGCCACCTCGAACTGGCCCTGGACTACACCGCCGAAGCCGCCCTGATGGACCTGCACGACCTGGCCAAGAACACCAAGGACGGCCTGCACATGGCCTCCCTCGCGGGCACCTGCGTGGCGCTGGTCGCGGGCTTCGGCGGGCTGCGCGACCACGGCGAGTGCATGTCGTTCAAGCCGCGCCTGCCGGTCGGCCTGACCGGCCTGGCGTTCTCGATGTCGGTGCGCGGCGCCCGGCTGCGGGTGGAGACCACCCACGAGCAGACCACGTACACGCTGCGCGAGGGCGACGAGCTGCCATTCCTGCACCACGGCGAGCAGCACGTACTGATCCCGGGCAAGCCGATAACCCTGGACATCCCGCCGCTCACCCGGGACACCCCGCCCGGCCAGCCCACCGGCCGCGCCCCGGTGCGGCGCCAGAGTGCCCCCGACACCCACCCCACGGGCCCGAGCCCGAGCTGATCGACCCGCCGCACCCGCCGGCCGAGCCCGTGTGCCCGGCCGGCGAACACCGGCGACCGTCGGTGACCGCCCACGCGCGGGCCGGTGCCGCCCCGACGCCCCTGGCCTTCACGTCAACGTCAAGGTCTACCGTTTCGGACATGCGCATCGGAGAACTTGCGGAGCGCGCGGGGACCAGCACCCGAACCCTGCGCTACTACGAGGAACGCGGTCTGCTGTCCGCTCGGCGCAACAGCAGCGGGTACCGCGACTACGACGAGGACGATGCCCGACTGGTCCGCGAGATCCGCGCGCTCCTGGGCATCGGCTTCGATCTGGAGGAGACCCGTCCGTTCGTGGAGTGCCTGCGCGCCGGGCACGACGCGGGCGACGAGTGCCCCGCGTCGGTCGCGGTCTACCGACGCAAGCTCGCCGAGCTCGATGCGTGCATCGACCGCATGCAGGGCATCCGGGCCCATCTGGTCGCCCAACTCGACCAGACCGAACGCGCGCACGCCGCGGGGGAGCACGCCGACCGGCCCGCGACACCGGCCACCTGGGCCGCCTCGGTCCTGCCCGACCCGCCGGAGCCCCGCTGCGCGCTGACCGGCCCGCTCACCAAGGAGTCCCGATGACCAAGAACGTCCACGACGCCACCGACGCCGACTTCGACGCCGCCGTGCTGCGCGCCGACCGCCCGACCCTGGTCGAGTTCACCGCCCAATGGTGCGGTCCGTGTCGCCAGATGGAGCCGGTGCTGGAGCAGATCGCGATCGAGGAGCCGGGCCTGGCGGTGGCCAAGCTCGACGTCGACCGCAACCCGGGCACCGCCGCCCGCTACGGCGTGTTGTCCATGCCGACCTTCATGGTCTTTCGCGACGGCGAGCCGGTACGGCAGTTCGTCGGCGCCCGGCCCAAGCGCCGGATCCTGGCCGAACTCGCCGACGTGCTCGGGGAGAACGCGGCCGTCACCGGGTAGCTTCCGGGAATGGCCACTTCCCGCCGGATCACCTTCACCACCGACTACGGGCTCGCCGACGGCTTCGTGGCCGCGTGCCACGGCGTGATCGCCGGCCTCGCGCCCGCCGTACCGGTCGTGGACGTAAGCCACCTGGTGCCGCCCGGCGACGTGCGGCGCGGCGCACTGGTGCTGGCCCAGACCGTGCCGTGGTTTCCGGCGGGCAGCGTGCACATCGCGGTGGTCGACCCCGGAGTGGGCACCACGCGGCGGGCGATCGTGCTGCGCGCGGGCGGCCACCTGCTGGTCGGGCCGGACAACGGCCTGCTTCCGTGGGCCGCGCACGCGTTGGGCGGCATCGAGGAGATCCGCGAGATCACCAACCCCGCGCTCACCCTGGCGAAGGTCTCCCGGACCTTCCACGGCCGGGACGTGTTCGCGCCGGTCGCCGCCCATCTCGCGCTCGGCACGCCGCTCGCCGAGGTCGGTCCGCCCGCGAGCGACCCCGTCGAGCCGCCCGATCCGGCGCCCGGCGAGGTGCTCGCGGTCGACCACTTCGGCAACGTGCAACTCGCGCTGGCGGTAACGGACTTCGCCGGCGTCGACCTGCTGCGGGTCGAGGTGGGTGAACGCACGTACCGGGTTCCCCTGCGCCACACCTTCGGCGAGGTGCCCGCCGGGGAACTCGTCGGGTACGAGGACTCCGCCGGTCTGCTGGCCATCTCGGTCAACGGCGGCGACGCGGGCCGCCTGCTGGGCGTGCGGGCCGGGGACCCGGTCCGGGTCAGTCCTTCTTGTTGAAGTCCGGCTTCTGGTCGGACAACCAGATCTGGTCCAGCGCGACCTTGCACTTGTCGCCGGCGGCGCAGGTGAGGGCGACCTCGTTGGCACCGTCGACCAGGGTCACGTTGTTCCAGGTGCCGGTAACGCTGTTCGCCGTGCCCCAGGACTTGAGGTTCGACTTCTTCTTCGAGTCGGTCCCGTTGACCAGGATCGACAGGCTCTGGTTGTCGTCCTTGGGCCCGGCGTTGACGTAGCGCACCGCCAGGTAATACGTACCGGCCTTGGGCGCGGTCAGCTTCACCGTCACGGTCGAACCGGGCGCCTGCATGTCGACCATGCCGCTGCCGGTCGAGTTGGGCACCCCCGCCACCGCCACCGCGCCACCGCTGGGCGAGGCGTCCTCCGCCTCCTGCACCGCGAACTTGCCCCCGGGAGCCGTCGAGGGCGCCGAGGACGGCGGCGCCGTCTGCGACGGGGCAGCGGTGGTTCGACCCGCACCGGGCGTGGTCGGCGACGCCTTCTTGTCCTTGTCGTCGTTGCCCTGCATCAGAAACACGCCGGCGATCACCGCGATCACGAGCACGATCGCCACCGCCGCACCGATCACCGCGCCCCGCCCACCGCCGCCACTGCCGCCACCGCGTGGCGGGGACTGCGGGGGCGGCTGTGCGCCACCGTGTTCGTGCTGCGCCGGGATCGCCGCCTGAGGCTGCGTGTGTGCGGGGGGCTGCGCGTAATTCATCTGCCCGACCTGCACGTATTGCGGCATCATGCGATTGGCGGAAGAACCGTACGCACCGGTCGTCCCTGTCCCCTCGGCCGCTTCCTCACCCGGCGCCGGCCGATAGAGGTACCCGTACGGGTCTTCAGGTTCACCGTTGGTACCCGCCGTCATCGGGTAGTCCTCCCTACGCTCGCCAGGCCAAGCTTGGTCAATACCAGGCATCACACTAACGGGCGACGGGCGGGGCAAGTGGCGTTGTCCGCGTGACGGGACTGTCACGAAAAGGCCCTACTGACGCGTATGGCCGCGGGCGCGCACCCGCCCGCGGCCCGTGCGCGCCCTCGGCGCCCGACCCGAACCATCCATCCATTCGGTGACCGGATTCACCCGGGACGCCCAACACATCCACCACCGTGGGAGGCGTGCCAGGGCCGATCGCGGCAGCCGTGTCGCGCGCTCAACCCGCCCGACGCTGGGCCCGGTCGCGGCGCCGCTTGTTCGCGTACATGTGTTCGTCCGCGATCCGCAGCAGGTCCTCGGGCTCGGCGGCCTCCTCCGCCCAGCCGATCCCGAAGCTCGCGCCCTCCAGCGGCACCGCCAGACCCTCGGCCGGGATCGGCACGGACAGCGCGCGGCGCAGCCGCACCGCCATCTCCTCCGCCTCCTCGCGCCCTATCCCGTCGGCGAGCACGACGAACTCGTCGCCACCGAGCCGGGCCACCGTGTCGCCCTCGCGCACCGCGGCGGTGAGCCGCTCGGCGACCGCCTTGAGGACCACGTCGCCGATGTGGTGACCGAAGTTGTCGTTGATGTGCTTGAACCCGTCCAGGTCGCAGAACAGCAGCGCGACGCCGCGGCGCTCGGCGGCGGGCGGCTCGTCCACGACCACGACCGCACCCTCGGGGATGCTCAGGATCGCGCCGGCGGGCACCGCCCACTCGTCCGCGTACGGCTCGCGCACCTCGCCGACCGGCCCGACCGACCCGACCGACCCGACCGACCCGACCGGCCCGACCGCTCCGGCCTCTCCCGCCGACGCCGTGCACTTACGACACGATGCCCCTGCCGATCGAGGCGGTCGACGGCCACCCGATCGTCTGCAAGAACCGCGCGTGCAAG
>NZ_JBEXCV010000156.1:0-20226 GCF_040605455.1 Embleya sp. NPDC005575
CAGCAGCCTCGGCTACCGCACGCCCGTCGAATACGAAGCCGCACTCGCAGCCTGACCACCACAACGAAGGTGTCCGTCAAAGCGGAGCAAGCTCAGCAGTCCGCGGCGGTAGAACGTCTCGGCCGATGCGGCGTTCAGGCCCCGCATACCGAGCGGGGGCGTCTTCCACGGTGAAGTCGCTTCCTGTTCCCGCTCCAGGACCAGGACCGAACAGTCGGACAGGGCCGCCTCGCCGGCCAGGAACAGGCCGACCGGGCCGCCGCCCGCGATCACTACGTCATGCATGAGAGGTCTCCCTGAGAGGCTCGTTGGTGAACCCGGCCGGATGCGGCGGGTCAGCGCAGACGGGTGAGGCCGTCGAGGACGACGGCGATGCCGGTGAGGAACTGCTCGCGGTCGTCGTGCTCGCTGATCCGGCCGGCGATGGCGTGCATGAACGGGTAGTCCTCGGGGTCGAGGTCCTGCCACGCCTCGGCAGTCGCGCCCAAGAACTCCTCGCGGTCCGCATCGGGCTCGACGCCGGAGGTGTCCCCCTCGATGCGGGCATTCTGGCTGACCGCTCCGAGGATGTAGTGCACGAGTGTCGAGGCCGCGTCGAACCAGCGGGCTTGCGGCACGCCCAGCTCACTCACCTGCCGGCCGATCCGCTCGAAGATCCCCACCGAGATCGAGCCGACCGGGTTGCGGATGATCTGAAGCGTCAACCGCGTGGCCAGCCACGGGTGCTCGGCGATCGCGTCGAACAGGGCCAACGCGACAACCCGAATCTCATCCTCGGGCGTGGCCGCAGCCTGGGCGGCCGTGGTTGCCAGAGCCGCCGTGACGACCGTTTCCGTCGCCGTGTCCAGCAACTCGTCCCGGTTCCCCACGTGGTAGTAGATCGCCCCGGACCCGGTGGCCAGACGCTCGGTCAGCGCCCGCACCGTCAGTGCACCCTCGCCACCCGTATCGAGCAGCTCGACGGCGGCGCCGATGATCTGCTCCCGGGAGAGCACCTGGTTACGCCGCTGAGTCCGGCGCGCTCGTGTTGCCATGCCTCGATGCTGGCACATTTGGATCGATGCACCAAGTTGGATCACAAATCCAAGTTGGTACAACGTTCCATTTCCGGACGTCGCGTAGATCGCCACACCCATGCCGGTAGGGCCCGCAAGGGGGCGACGGTGTACGCGCACCACAGCGGATCCCCGATCGTGTTGAACCCGAGGGCATCGTCGTTCGGGGTGCGGGACGTGTTCGGGACGGCGGTCGGCACAACGACGGGACCGATGCACCGGCCGCCGGTCGGCGCGTCACGCACGGCCGTCGACCGCGTCGGTCGCCGTCCTGCTCATCGCGTCGGCTTGCCCATGCCGATCACCAGGGGTGGGAGTCTTCGACGAGGTGGAGATGCCCGGGACAGTGGTCGATGTGACGGTGACCGCCGCCCTCGACGGCCATGGCGGCGATCATGGCGTGGGGTTGGTCCGCGAACAGAGCCCTGGCCGCGGGGTCGCCGTCAATCACGAGGGTCCGACGCGGCGAGTCGAGACGGATGCGTACACCCGGCCCGGTCGCGTTCGCGACCTCGACTCCGGCCAAGGAGTCGCCGTCCTGCGGCAACGCAGGCTCGGACCCGACGAATCCCTCGCCTCGGGCCACCATGCCTGCCAGATCGGTCAGTTCGTCCTTTGATCCGGTGAGTTCCACTTCGCCGAAAATCGGATCGGAAACAAGGATCACGGTTGTCCGCGTGAATACGCGCGCACACGCCACGCTCGCCGCTCCGGGCGATGCAGTGATCGAGGGCTTCCCGATCGGCAAGTGGCTGGAGACCAAACGCGCCCAGGACCGCAAGAGCGGCCTCGACCCTACACGGACCGAGGCACTCGACGCGCTCGTCGAGGGCGAGCCGTGGAACCCGCCGCACTGGCCCGTGTCCTGGCAACGACTCCTCACCTACAACGATCTGCTTGGCCACACGGTTTCATCCGGATTCGCGCGGCACGGCGCGGTGCCAGGCGCCGGAGCGGCGCGGCGTCGTGATCGACGCGTGCGGCACACCCTGCCCGGGTGGCTCGCCGACACCTGGGCAGCGGACCCGCCGCCAATTGCTCGGGCGGGTGCCCCTATTTGATGTCCGTGCGTACATATCGCCAGGCTGCCAAGGTCAGGATCGGCATGAGGTGGACAAACAGTCCGAGGTAGCCGTGGCCGGCGGTGAGGCCTTCGCGCATGGCGGCGCACGCGACCTCGCCGACACAGCCGGTGGGGACGTCGCTCGGCATCATCGGTCGCTCGTTGAGGAGTGCGAACGTCAGCCCCGAGAGGTGGTATTCGAAGACGCCCGAGGCGAAGTCGCGCAGGAGTCGTTCGCCGAGGACGACGTAGGCGAAGGCGATGGCCAGTGCGATCGAGGTGCGTCGGGTCAGCATGGCCAGGGCGTAGCCGATCAGGGCCATGATCGCGACGAATGACATTCCGCGAAGGACCAGGAGGGACAGGACGAGCCAGAAGCGGGTGTCGGTGCCCGCCATGCTGCCGTTGAGTGTCGCGGCGGTCAGGAGGAAGGGCAGTGTCAGAAGCGCGGTGGCGGCGGCGACGGTGGCGGCGAGGGCGGCGACGACGAGTGCGCGGGTGGTGAACAGGCGGGCGCGTCGGGGTTCGGTGGCGGTAAGGGGCAGCATGACGCGGGTGGTCCAGTCGGCGCCTCCGGCGAGGATCCCGAAGACGACGGCCCCGGCGCCCAGGGCGGACACGATGCCGCGCAGGTCGACGAACGTCGCCTTGGCCATCTGGTAACGGGGATCGTCGAAGAAGGCGTTCGCGCTCATCCGGGGTGGTAGCGGCCGCGCGTGGGCGGCCGCTTCCTCGGCGTATCGGCGGTACGCGGCATCGGCGGTCCGCCAGGCGCCGGCCATGTCGGTGTCGTGGGAGAGGATCTGCGAGATCCCGAAGGCGACGACGAGCAGCGGGAGCGCGTACAGCGCGTACCGGACCGTGCGGGGGGCCAGCGCCCGGGAGATCTCGGCGCCGACCAGGCGCCTCCAGGGCACCGGCGGGGTCGCGGGTGCCGTTTCGACGGTCGGGGCCGGGATGGTCGTGCCGGTGAGGGGTCGGGTGTTCATCCGATGTCCGTCCTGGTGTGACGCCAGGCCGCCGCGAACAGGACGGGCAGCACGTACGCGAGCAGGGTGAGGAAACCGCCGATCTGGGTGAGGTCGACGTGGATCGCCTCGCATCCGGGGCCGGCCATGCAGGCGGAGTCGGCGAGTGGGATCACCGGTTTGTCGTTGAGGATCGCGAACGTGACGCCTTGGAGGTGGCGTTCGTCGAGGTCGGGTGCGTAGTCGCCGATGAGTTTTTCGGCGAAGGCGAGGTAGACGAAGGCCACGGCCAGAGCTGCGGACGTGCGGCGCAGGAGCATGGCCAGGCCGTAGCCGAGCAGTCCCATGAGTGACACGTACACGATCCCGCGCGCGTATTGCCCGCTGAGTACCGTCCAGAAGTCGGCGTCGAGTCCGTTCAGGCTGCCCTTCCAGTGTCCGGCGAGCAGCAGTGTCGGGATCAGGAGGAGCCCGGCACAGGTGGCTGCGCCGGCGGCGATGGCGGTGGTGAGCGCGGCGCGGACGGCGAAGAGTGTGCCGCGTCTGGGTTCGGCCGTGGACAGGGTGAGCATGACGCGGGAGGTCCAGTCGGCTCCGCCGGCAATGATGCCGAGGCCCAGTGCGGCCGCGCCGAGTGCGGACATGAGGGCGCGCATGTCCACGAAGGCCTCGGTGGCCGTCATGTAGCGAGGTTCGTGGTACCAGTTCGCGGCGCTGACGGAGCTGAAATCCAGGCCGTAGGACGGGGCGGTGGGGAGCGCCTTTTGGTATTCGGCTTCGGCGTGGGTCCAGGCGGTTGCGACGTCGGTGTCGTGGAGGAGGAGTTTGGACAGGCCGTAGGCGATGACGATCACCGGCAGCGCGTACAGGGCCCAGCGCACGGAGCGGTAGGAGGTCAACCGCGAGGCCTCGGCGCGGGCCAACGCCCACGACGAGCGGGATCCCGCCCGCCGGTCCGGGGGGGCGGGGGCCTGTGCGGTCACGTTTGCTCGCCGTTCTGCGGGTCCGCGGTGGTGGCGGCGCGGATGGCGGCGACGTAGACGTCTTCGAGGTCGGGCGACTCCTGTGTCATCTCGTGGGGGTATATGCCTTGGGAGGTCAGGATTTTGAGGATGTCGGGGCCGTGCGCGGTTTCGTCCAGGCGTAGTTCCGTGCCACGGGGGCCGGTGCGTGCCGTTGTGTGGTGTCCGTGGCCGAGGAGTGCGGCCCGCGCGTTGTCGGGGTCGTCGACGCGGAGGACGAGTCGGGGTCCGCCTGCGGCGAGGAGGTCCGTGAGGTCGGCGTCGGCGATGCAGCGGCCGTCGCGGACGATGGCGACCCGGTCGCTGACCTGTTCGACCTCGGCGAGGATGTGCGAGGAGACGACCATGGTCATCCCGAAATCTTCGCGCAGACGGCCGAAGAGCAGGCGCATGTCGCGGACGGCTTCGGGGTCGAGTCCGTTCATCGGCTCGTCCAGGACGAGCAGGTCCGGGCGTCCCAGGAAGGCCGCGGCCACGCCGAGGCGCTGTTTCATACCGAGGGAGTATCCGGCGTAGCGGCGGTCCGCCGCAGCCTCCAGGTCCACGAGTTCGAGTGCTTCGTCGACGGCTCGGGTGGGTGCGCCCAGGAGTTGTGCGGTCAGGCGCAGATTGTGCCTGCCGGTGAGGGAGGGCGTGAACGCGGGGCCTTCGATGAGTGCGCCCATGTGGGCGGCGACGTGTCTTTGGTCGTGGGGCAGGAGGTGGCCGAAGGCGTGGATGGTGCCGGAGTCGGGGCGGACCAGGCCGAGGAGGGCCTTGAGTGCGGTGGTCTTGCCGGATCCGTTGGGACCGAGCAGGCCTACGGTGCGGCCTTGAGGAATGGTCATGGAGAAGCGGTCCAGGGCGCTCAGGCGGCGCCCTCGTGCGGTCCGGTAGGTCTTGGTGACCTCCTCGAACCGCACCAACTCCGGTGTGGTCACCGTTTTACCTGCTCGAAGGTTGTCACACCGCAGTGAAAAGACCGGTTTCCGGCGACCCACCCGGCTTCTTCGGTCGCGATGAAGTAGTACCTGATCGCGTGGGGGTTCGCGGCGATTCGTTCCCGCAGCAGGGGGTCGCAGCCCTCACGGGCCCGCGCCGTCAACCCACCCTGCCCCGGGTACGGTGCGCCGGGGGGATCCGACATTTTCAAGGTGGCCACGATCTCGAAGCGATGCGCCGCAGCGCAGTCCACGACACCCACCATGTCGTCCGCCCGAACCTTTCCCGCATGGTTCGAGCACATACCGGGGCGTAATTCGGGATACGCCACCGGCTTCCCGGAATCCATCGCGCCGCTTTTTTCGGGTTGCGACTGCGCCACCTTCGACGGCGGTACCTGATTGTCCGTACTGTCGTCGCTTGTCGCGCACCCGGCCAGAAGAACCGAAAAAATCATTGTGGTCGACACCCTCAGGAACAAGGGACTCCGCATAAATCCTCGCTATGGCAACGGTACGCGCCCGTCCGGCGGGAACTCACCGGACGGGCGCGAATCTACTCGGACGGACGGGTCAGCACTGGATATAGCCGTAGTGCGTGTCCCAGGTGTCGCCGTCGTCTCCACCGTTGTTGTCGGCCCACCAGCTCCATACCAGATTACTGTCGATGCCGCCAAGGTAGTGATTGCCCGTCTTGTGAGAGTGCCCCCTCTCCCAGCTGGGGTCTTCGGCCCCCGGGTTGCTGTTGATTTGTATCTCGCCCCCCATATCGCATCGCACGTCGGCGCTGGCGGGGGACGCCGCCGCACCCAGAACGACCACACTCGCCAGAGTGACGGCCGCAGTCCCGATGCAACTCAACTTCTTCACACGCCCGTTCATACTTACCTCCTGTTGATCGACTCCTACCCAGCGCAACCATCCTTACGGATGGGCAATCGGCCGTCAACAGAAAGAGAGCACTTGGCCGGTAATTATCTGCGCGACCGGAGAGCAGTTGCGATAGATATTTATCTAAACCGTCCATATTCATGACAAAGTCAATCATCAAAACTCAAACAGGTCATTTGAATTTGATTCTCACTTTACGAAAGAGACTCTGGGACGGCGCTCCAAGTAATGGATCGATGGAGTCGTCCGTAACGGATTTCGGAGCCGTCTGGGCGACCCGCGCCTACCCCACGTAACTTCTCACATAGAGACGAGCGGGCGATCCGACAGAAGGAACTGACATGGCGGGTTCATGGTGCGGCGACAAGGGCCTCAGGAAGGCCTGTCAAACCTCACGCCGACCTCACATCCGACACCGCCGAACCCCGAACCCACACCCACTGACAACAGACCCGGTCGCCTGTCGGATTGACGCTCGATATGGTGAATTTCTTTTAAGAATTGGTCCGCTATTCTATTTCGCATTCCCGATTTTGCTATTCGCTGGATTCCCGGCGCGCTGATTCCGGATACCGTTCAGCACACACTCGGCCTCCTGCCCAGCCGGAACACCCGCACGAACTGAACCCAAGCGCGACGCATGATCGTGCACCCGTCTCGATGCGATGGGGGCATCCGTTCGGTTGCGCGGTTGAGGTTCTCGATGCTGCCTTTCAGGTGCGGGCTGTAGGGCGGGAGCACGGTGATGTTCGCGTCCAGGGTGGTCAGCGCGGTGGTCACGGTGCGGGAGAGGAAGTCCCTGCCGCGGTCGAAGCGCACGTGCTCGGGCAGGCCGCCGAAGGGCCCGTAGGCGTCGGTGCACACGATCGCGGAGCGCAACGCGGCCAGGACCGAGGCCCGCGTCGGGCAGCCGGGGGTGACGGCGACGCCGGTGATCGCTTTGGTCGCGCAGTCGATGAACCACGTGATGTACGGGTGGACGAGGTCGCCGTCGGCGTCCACGCGCAGCGGGGCCTGGACGTGGTCGGCCAGCCATGCCGCGCCCCGACCGGACCGAAGTTCCCTGTGTGCACTGATGATTGACCTATCACACCGTGATCGACCGGCCGGTTCATACTCGCGGTATAGGGCGCCGCCGTCCAGCCGCCACACAAGATCGGGAGCACAGTTGTCCAGTCAGACACCACCTGTGCGGCGACGCAGGGACGCCCTGATTCTCGCCTCGGGTCCTGTGCTCGGAGCAGGTGTGGGCACGATAACCAACGTCATCACTTCCGAGTGGAATTGGTGGCTGTTCGTCTCATCCGGATCCGCGGCGTCCGCCCGGGAACACGTCGACCGCGCGGCGGCGAACTACGCGACCATGGGCGACCACTCGGGAACCGCCAGAACCCACTTCGAACTGGGATGTCTCGCCGAACTGCGGGGCGAGCACGTCGTCGCGCGAACGCAATGGGAGACGGCGCTCGCGTTGTACGAATCGATGGGATCTCCCGAAGCAGCCGGGATACGCACCCGACTGGGCACACTTTGACATGGCTCCCTCCGCTCGCAAGACCGGAAGATGCCCCGGACCGCCGACACGAACAGGCAGCTGCGGCCGCGCGGTTCGCCGGCTCCTCCGCTTGCCCCGATGCCCCATGACCAGTCGCTCGCAACGGCCGTGGCGCCAACGGGCGGTATCGCCGGGAGGCGCGATGCACTCGTTCAGCGTCGTACCGGCGCCCATGAATGCCTCGTGGCTTTCTCGGCGCTCATCGGTGTATCCCAGGCGTGCCGCCTCAACGGCAACGCGCCACGCACTTGGCCGCGTTGCCGCCGGACCACCGTCACACACCGCCGCACCGCACCGATGCCGGATTCGCGTGCACCTGCCCATCCACGTCGACCGTGAGGCAGCATCGGGTGTCGACCGCGCGCCGGACAGCCACGGCGCAGCGGCGGCGTGTGTGCATGTGTATGGGCGGAGCGATGCCCGTGCGGATGCGGTGCGGTGCACAGTGCGGATGCGGTGCGGATCTACCGGGGGTCGGATTCGTCGTCGAACCAGGTGTCCGCTGCCGACGCGGTGGCTCGGGCCCATCCGGGGGTGCGGGTCGTCTCGGTCTCGATCGGTGGGAGTGTGGCCGGCGCGGTCGCGACCGCGCCGAGCTGCGCCAGGCGCAGGCGCGGGGGTCGGGCGGTCAGGGGCAGCCACAGGGGTCCGGCGGGTTGGGCGCCCGGTTGTCGGACGCCAGTGGCAATGCGGCGGTGCGTGCGGTTGTCGCGCGGCCGGGCAGGACCGCGAGGAAGCACCACTTCCGGCGGCCGAGCACGTGGTGTCTCATGGACAAGACGTCGACGGCATGACGCCTCGGCGGACACCTTGGGGGATGGATGTCGACCGGTACCGGGCCCACGACCGACCCTTGGGCGCAGCGGCGGGTTTCCGCGAGTGGTGCGACGTTGAGGCTTCCGGCGGTGGTGTTGGTGTGCGTAGTGGTGGATCTGGTCTGGGAGGTGGTGAAGGCGAATCTGGATCGTGGGGTTCGGGAGGAGTGGCCGTGGCGGTTCACGGTGTTGGACACGTCCGCGTGTGCGGCGATCGTGGCGTTGTTGGGCGGGATCGTGGTGACTCGGATCCAGCTGTCCCATACGTTGCGGCCGGTTTTGAGTTGGTCCGCGTTCTCCGGTGGTAGTCATCGGGTGGTGGATTCGTGCCGGACGGTGACGTTGAGGAACGCGGGGGGCGGACGGGCGATAGTGCGTTCGGTGTCGTATCGGGTGGCAGCGGCCGAGTCGTACGCGGGTCGGGTCGCGGCCCCGTCCGATTGGGTCCATGTCAATGTCGCGATCGGCTTCTTCGAGGCGCTCGGGCTCGAGCGGGATCGGGACTTCTTCGTTCTCCATCTCGGGGCCGGGGCGGCGATACCGATGCTCAGCACCTGGCGCGACGGCATGGAAATCCTCGCGCTGAACCCCGCGGCCTTCGAGCGGCTGTCGGTGGTCGACATCAGGATCGTCGTCACCGACGTCCTGGGCGACGTCCACCAACGCAATCTCCAGTGCATACGACCACGCCCCACGCGCTCCGCCGCCTGACACCGCGCCCTGACCGTCGTCTCGTCCCCGCACCCTGATCGACGCATACGGCCACCGAGCCTTCTGGCACGCGACCCGGCAACGATGCCGTCGTTGACCTTTGCGCAGCGCTTGATTCGTGCTTCACCGCATCGCGGCGGGGAAGGCGGCAAACCTTTGGGCCGTCGCCGCCTCACGCCTGATGCACGAGACCTTGAGCGACTGGGGCCGGTACGGAGTCGTGATCAATCCTGTTCGCGAGCTGGTGGAACACTGGTGTGGGGCGACGTGAACTCGGCGATGACGAGCGGCAGTTGCTCGAACCGTTCCTGCCCATAGGCGGTTTTGGGCCGTATCCGGAACGGTTGCGGGAGCAGTTCGAGGGTGTGGTGTGGCGCTTTCGCACCGGCAGTCAGTGGCCGGAGGTGCCGGCGGAGTTCGGGGCCTGGTCGACGGTGTACGACCGGTTTCGTCAGTGGCGTGACGCCGGTGTGTTCGCCGCGCCCGGCGTCGACGCCGGGCGCGACCGAAGGCGGCGGCACCGGGCCGCTCGCGCGGCGGGTCGACCTGCAAGATCCATGTGGCGTGCGACCGGCGCCGCCGCCCCCTGGCCTTCACGATCACCGAGGGGCAGGCCGCCGACAGCCCGCAGTTCGTCCCCCTCCTGCGGAAGATCAGGGTGCGCGGCCGGGTGGGTCGACCGCGCGAGCGGTTCAGTCCCTGCTTGCCCCGGTCGACCGGCGATCGCCCCGCGCCTTCTCGCTCGCCGGAGGGGGCTGACCTACACGGTGCCGCCGATCGAGGCCGGCCCACACGTCCGGGCGGCGCCTCCGGGCGTACGCGCACACCGGACCTGACGGCGAACCCGGTGTCCAGTGAATCCCCGACCCCGACCGAAGCAGCCGACACCCCCGATTGACCGGTCGCGGCGGGGAACGCCTCGTCCTGGACCACTACCCGGAGGTGCTGCTGCCGAGCTCCCCGGGAAAGGCCAGGTCACCAACGGCCCGGACACCCCGGCCCGAACCACCACCCAGCAGCAGACCCAAACCCCACACCCCCACCCACCCGGGCGTGTTCTCAACCGACCCGCAGAACCCCGTTCCACACACACCACCACACCGCAACACCACGGCCACGCCACGCCATTCAGTCAGCAGCGGGGGTGAGGAGTTCAAGGGCAGGCGCGGAACTGCCCACTGCGGTGGGCCGGTAGATGTCCGGGGCGTACTCGCCCACTTGCGGCAACCCTGCAGTTCACGTCTGGGTACGGTCAGAGTGCCGCTGCCTGTATCCACGGGACCCGGCCCCCGGCGCGGGCCCCGTCGTCGCGCGGATCACCAGCTCAGGGTCGAAGAGAAGCTCCCCCGTCGGGACGTCCCGGTTGCTGACCAGAGCCAGAACGCTGCGGCCCACCTCCAGTGCCAGTCGGTCTCCCGGCTGGCGCACCGTCGTCAGCGGCGGATCCACGAATTCCGTGATCATCGATCCGTCGTAGCCAACGACCGAGATGTCGTCGGGCACCGAGCCGCCTTGCCGGCGGATCCCGCGAATCGCGCCGAGCGCCATGTAGTCGCTGGCCGCGACGATGGCCGTAACTCCCAGTTGGAGCAAGACATTCGCAGCCGCCTGACCGCCCTCCAGGGTGTACGACTGGCGGCTGACCCAACGCTCCGGCTCCTCGACTCCCCGTTTGGCCATGGCTTCGATGAAGCCACGCACGCGCCGGTCTGCCGGACGGTTTCCCTTCGGCCCTGAAGCCATGCCGATGGTCCGATGACCCAGCTGGTACAGATGGTCGACGGCCAGCTCCGCGGCCAGCGCGTCGTCGGTGGAGAAGACGGGCACAGGCACGCCGTCGGCGAACTCTCCATTGATTCCGACATACGGGATATGCCGGGCCCTGAGGATTTCGTAGGTTTCCGGGTCCGCTCCCTCCACGGTGTTCGATGCGGAGAGGAAGACGACGGCCGCGATGCCCTTGTCGACGATCGAGGTGATGAACTCGCGCTCCTGGACACCGCCGGGGAAGGACGGGCAGATCACGGTCTTGAGGCCATGCGGGGCGAGCGCGGACTCGATGCGTTCGGCGACGTCGGCGAAGAAGGGGTTGGACACGTGCTCGGTGACGACGGCCACGAGCTGGCCCTGCACCGGGCGCTCGTAGCCCAGCTCGGCCATGACGCGCTCAACCGCTTCCCTCGTCTTTCGCGCGACACCCTGCCGGCGGTTGATGACCCGGCTGACGGTTGCCTCGCTTACGCCCGCGCGCGCTGCGATCTCGACGATGCCGACTTTCATGTACTTCCTTATTCCAGGTGGTTGTTCATGCCGTTCAGGTGCTGCTCCGAAAACGGACCAGTCCCATTCTCGGAACCGGCAGCCTGTGCAGACCGGGCAGGAGAGAGATTTGGGACTGTCTGGTCATACGACCGGTGGGAGCGTGCACCTCGATGTCCACCGTCGCTCCGCCGTCCCGCACGTCCAGAACGACATTGTCTGTGGATGTCGCATTGACCAGTACGGTCTCCGAGAAGACGGTGGGCCGGAGGGGGACGGTCCGCTCGCTGTACACGCTGAGCACGCACCGGCCGTCTGCGACGGCTTCGACCAGCGAGTACAGGTCGTCGGGACGGCCGGGCTCGACGATCCCGTCGAGCAGCTGCGGCCGCAGACGCTGCCACTCGGCCAGCCAGAAGCGCGTGGTCTCGAGCTGCTCCTGGGTCAGCGTATCGAGTCTGACGGAGATCTGGGGCACTGAGTGCAGCGTACCGATGAGCTGCCGCGCCGCCGCCTCGGCCGACGCCGAGGTGTCCCACAGCAGCATGTCGGAGTGGACCGCGCCTCCCACGGCCAGCAGCGAAGTGTCGATCGTGCGCACCCGGTTGGCGGTCGCGTCGGCGGGGCAGTCGAAGGATCTCAGCATGTTCCCGAAGGCCGCCATGCCGGGGCCGACATATGGCTGACGGAGTTCGAGCAGCACGTCGGGGCGTACGGCTTCCAGCGCGGATCGCAGCTCGGTGAGCAGCTCGGTGAGCGCGTGCCCGATGTCACCGCGGCCGTCACCGGCATAGACCATGGCTTCGTCCAGGAAGTCGACCTTGAGGCCGTCCAGGCCGTAGTCGTTCACCAGGGACACGCACATGCGGACGACGTGGGCGCGTACTTCCGGTCGGCGCGGGTCGAGCACCTGAGCTCCGGGCACCCTGGCAGCGGCCGGTGCGAAATCCGCCCACTCCTTGTAGCACATCGCGAGTGGGCCCAGGAGAAACGGGGCAATCCATGCCATGTATCGAATTCCCCCCTCGCGCACGCGCGCCACGTGCCCGGCGAAGTCGGGAAACTTGTCGGGGTCGGGAACCCAGTCGCCGCACCCCGCATACCCCCGGCCGCTCCCCAGGCTCTGCCAACCGTCGTCGAGGATGAGGACGCCGCAGCCCAGGCCCGCAGCCAGATCTGCCTGTGTTTCGACCGCGGCCGCGTTCACCTGCTGGTTGAAGGCGTACCAGGTGGAGTAGACGGGGACGCGTGCGGACTCCGGGACGGGCATGGCCGGCACTTCGGCCGCAAACCACTCACGCAGCATCCGCATTGCGGCGGCGACCGACTCGGCACGCGGTACGAAGAGCAGTTGACGGGCAGCGGGAGCCGCCGGCAGGTCCAGATGCACGACGTAGGTGTCCTGCTCCTCGGACACCCCGAAGCGCAGGGTCACTTCCGACACCGGGTCGGTCGCGGCGAATGTGAGCATGGTCGCGCCGGCGTAGTCGTAGAGGCACCCGGCGGCGAGCCCGTCGACGAGGCTGACACTGGCCCGGCCTTCCCAGTCCGCCACCAGCGTCCTGTTCCAGTCGGCCTGAGGGTGCCAGTAGCCGGCCGCGTCACCCAGCGGGACGGACAGCCGGATCGTGACCGGCCTCTCCGGCGCGTCGACGCTCAACATCTTCAGCCCGCCGGGAAGTTCGGACAGGGTCCATGCCGTCTCGGTGCCGGAGGCCAGGACGGCGACGTGCACGGTGTCGAGAAGTGGTTGATACGACGTCTGGACCAACTCGGCGGTGGTGACGGCTTCGTGGGACAGGATGCTCACATTCACTCCTTCACGGCCCCGGCGAGCAGGCCGGAGACAAAGTGGCGCTGGAGGGCCAGGAAGACGATGACCATGGGGATCGAGGCGACGGCTGTCCCGGTGAAAAGTGCTCCGTAGTCGGTGTCATCCACGCCCTGCAGCGAGGCGAGCGCCACGGGGATGGTCAAGGAGGTGTTGTCTCGCAGCACGATCAGCGGCCATACGAAGTCGTTCCACTGGTAGAGGAACAGGAAGATCCCCAGTGCCGCGAGCGCCGGTTTCATGGGAGGCAGGACCACCTTGCAGAAGAGCCGGAACTCTCCGCAGCCGTCCATCCGGCCCGCATCCAGCAACTCGTCGGGGAGGGCCGCCATCGACTGGCGCATGAGGAAGATCCCGAAGGGCAGTGCAAGGTTGGGCATGATGACGGCCTGGTAGGTGTCGAGCCACTGCAGCTCGGCCATCATCTTGAACAACGGCACCAGTGTGACCTGGGTGGGGATGACAAGTCCCAGCATGAGCACACCGAACAGCGCATCACGTCCCTTGAAGCGGTACTTGGCGAATGCGTAGCCGGCCAGGGTGCAGACCGCTCCGGCGCAGATGGTGTAAATGGCGGCGATGAGAGCCGAGTTGAGCACGACCCTGCCGAAGGATGCCTCCTCCTGGAGGCTCGCGAGGTTTTCTCCCAGGTGCCCGCCGGGCAGCAGCGGCGGCGGCGAGCCGAAGATGTCGTCGGAGCTGTGCGTGGCGGCGATAGCGAGCCAGTAGAACGGGATGGCGACGGCCGCGAGAGCGATGGCGAGGCCGGACGTCAGCAGGATGCTGTTGCGGCGCCGGCGTGCAGGAGCGAGGCGGCTGAACCCTGTCGAACGGCTCTTCATGCTCTGTCTCCCAGGACACGGAATTGGATCAGCCCGAGGACTCCGATCAGAACCGCCAGGGCGTAGGCGATGGCCGAGGCATAGCCGAAGTCGAAGTACATGAAGGCGTTCTGGTACAGGTACACACCGATGGTGAGCGTCGCGTTGTCCGGACCGCCCTGTGTCAGGATGTAGGGCTCGTCGAAGATCTGCAGGGTGCCGATGGTGGAAAGCACCGTGGACAGCAGGATCGCCGGCCGCAGGCCGGGCAGTGTCACGTGGCGAAACGTCCCCCAGGCTCCCGCACCGTCGACTGCGGCGGCGTCGTAGAGCTCCGAGGGAATCGTCTGAAGTCTCGCCAGCAGGATGACGGCGTTGTATCCGGTGTAGTGCCAGGTGAGCACCAGACCGAGCGAGATCTTCGCCCAGAGCGGGTCGGTCAGCCAGGGCACCTCGCCGATCCCGACGAGCCCGAGAAGCCAGTTGACCAGACCGTACTTCTCATTGAGGAGCACGGAGAAGATGACTCCGTAGGCCACCAGGCCGGTGACCATCGGGAGGAAGAAGCCGAGGCGGAAGACCGAACGTGCCCGCAGAGTCGCAGAGTTGAAGGCGAGGGCGAGTCCCGTGGCCAGGGCGAGCATGAGAGGAACCTGGATCACCAGGATGACGCAGGTGTTCTCCAGCGCGGTCCAAAAGAGCGAATCACGCAGGAGCCGTCGGTAGTTGTCGGCTCCGACGAAGGTGTCGACGCCCCCGACGCTCTTGTGCAGGCTGAGGACGAAGGACCAGCCGATGGGATAGAGCTTGAAGGCGGCGAAGAGGAGCACCGCAGGCATGACGAACCCGTACGGTGCGACGCGACGTGCGGTCAGCCGTGGAGACCGCGGGCTCTGCGTACGCCGCCGGGTCTGAGCCGGTTCCTGCGGGGGGCGCGGCTGTACGCCGACGGTGGTCGTCACAGGACCTTGCGTCCCGTCTGCTCTGCCAGCTGCTCGGCGGCCTTCTGCAGTGCCGAGGCAGGATCGGCTCCCTTGAGGAGGACCTTCGTCTGGGCGTCGGCGACGACCTTGAGCGCACGGGCGTAGTCGGCGCTGTAGTTGAAAGCGGGCGAGGGAGCCTTGAGAGCCTCCAGGAAGACCTCTCCCTTCTTCTGGCCGCTGAAGAACTGCGACGGTGTATGGAAGACGAGGTCGTCATAGGCCGTCATCAGGGCGGGGGCGATGCCCTTCCCCTTGTAGATCTGGACCTGCGACTCCGGCCGGGTGAGAACGAACTCGACGAACTTCCAGGCCGCGGCCTGATGCTTGCTGCTTCCTGCGATGGCGAGGTGTGTGGAGTTCACCGTCGTGGCGTTCGTGCCTCCGCGGCTGACGGCAGGCGGTAGACGTACGCCCCATTTTCCGGCCTCCGCAGGAACCGTCTCCTCGATGATGCCGCCGAACCAGGTCGGCCACGGCAGGACCGCCGCTGTGCCCTTCTTGATCGAGCTGATCAGGGCGTTCCACCCGCCGGAGAGGTCGCTCACCAGTCCCGCGTCATTGAGCTCCTTGATGATCGTCATGGCCTTCACGGCCGCGGGCGAGGCGAGAGTGATGTCGCCGCCGAGGTTGAAGTAGAAGGCCCCCTGCAGCTGGAGCAGCATCTGGAAGAAGTTCGCGGCGTCCGGCTGAGAGGCGGGCTTGTCGATGCCGAGCAGGTACTTGCCGGTCTTCTGCTTGATCTTCTTTCCCGCTTCGAGCGCGTCGTCCCAGGTTTCCAGGGCGGCGGCGTCCACCCCCGACTCCTCGAAGACGTCGGCACGGTAGTAGAACCCGGCCGAGTTGGCCTCCCAGGGCAGGGCGCTGACCCGGTCGCCCTTGGGGGCCACCGTCTGCCACATGCCCTGCGCGAAGGAGTCCTTGTAGTTGGCGGCGCCGAGCTTGCCGAGGTCCGCGAGGCCGTCCGGGAACTTCTCGACGTACCCGGGAAGGTAGTCGACGCCGATGTGGAGCACATCGGCGAGACCCGCGCCGCCGGCCGCCATGGCCGTGGTGATCTTGTTCCAGATGGCCGGGTTGCCGATGTCCTGGACGTTTACCTTGATGTCCGGGTACCGCTTGTTGAAGTCGGGGACGAGGGCTTTGAGTTCTGCGGCCGGGCCCTGCCAGCTCCAGACCGTTATGTCACCCTTCTTACCATCCCCGGCGGACCCGGAACCGGCCCCGGCGGTGCCTGTGCCGGAGCACGCGGTGAGGCCGGCCAGGCCGGCACCTGCGGCGAGAGCCCCACCGATTCCGAGGACCTTGCGACGACTGACGTTCATGACCGGACCACCTTTGTTCGCGAAATACACCCGCGCCTGACAGACCGGGAAGCTAGCAACCAGCCATCGCTCTTGCAAGATTTCATTGAAAATTTTCTGTCGCAACAGTCAATTGAAGTGCGCAAGAGTCTTGCGAGCGGCTGGAAACCGTGGCTAGTTTCGAGCTGCCCTCACTCATCGATCCAGCCTGGAGCCGCCATGAGACCCTCCCGACCTGCGCGCCTTGCATTGACTGCCGCACTCGCGACGCTCGCGCCCCTCGCTCCCCTGCCCCTCAGCGACTCGGCTGCCACTGCGGCACCGCGACTCCTCACCGTGATAAATCCCGGCTTCGAACAGGACGCCACTGGCTGGAACTTCACCTCCGGCACTGGTGTCGCCACCAACCGCCCGCACGGCGGCGCAAAGCTGATCTACCTCGACGCGGGGGCGGGCAAGAAGGTCTCCCAGACGAAGACGGTGTCCGCCACGGGTTCCTATGACTTCTCGGCCTGGATCTCCGCGGGCGGAACGGGCGGGACGTTCGTCGTACGCGTCAACGGGAGCCCGGTCGGGGCGGTGGCCCTGCCCAGTCGCTCCGGCTACGCACGGTACACAGTAAGCCGGGTGGCGCTCAGATCCGGTGACACGCTGGAGATCGCCTTCGAGTCCGGCGAGGGGTGGATCAACGCCGACGACGTCATGGTCTCGCCGGCAGCTCCCGCCGACCCGGTCGTCACCTCGTCCAACCCGAAGATCGTCGAGATCTTCGACTGGTCGAAGCACAAGGCGAACAGCTGGGTCCAGTTGAACGGCACCGAGGGCAGGCTCAACGTCGACGAGGGCAACCCCTCCGGCACCGACTCGGGTGTCTATGCCCCCTCGTACTGGGCCGGATACTCGCACCGCAGCGGCTACTACTCACGCGACATGGTCCACCAGGTGGCCGGCGCCGCCGTCCTCGGACTGAACCGCGAGAACAAGACGATGCTGCGTTCCTTCGCCGCCTCCGCGACGGCCGAGCACAAGTACTTCCCCGTATGGGCGTTCAACTTCGACGCCAAGACCTACCTCTCGATCGACTACAAGAGCCCGACCAACTACGTCCGGGAGGTCCCCGCAGCGTTCGAACTGGTGGAGAAGGCCAACAAGGCATACCGCTGGAGCGGTGACTGCGCGTACATCGACGACGAGGCGTTCTGGAACTTCTACCGGCACGCCACCGATGAATTCATCAACCTGCACGACGGCGCGAAGCCGAACAGCGTCGCCGAGGGCACGGGGAACGGCATCTTCGCCGGCTCGGCCAGCTACAACGAAGCCGACGACGAGCACCTCGCGGAGGCGGGCGACGCGATCAGCTCCCAGTACCAGGCCTACCTCGCCATGTCGGCACTCGCCACCGACAAGGGAGACAAGGAGCTCGCCACCCGGTTCAGCCAGAAGGCCGCCGATCTGAAGTCGTACTTCAACTCGACCTGGAGCGGCAACGGTTCAGGCAGCCAGATGGTTCGGGGGTACACCGTCGACGGCCAGGCGCTCACCGGCTGGGGCAAGGAGAACAGCTGGTTCATGCCCATGAAGCAGATCATCGCTCCGGGCGCACGCAACAGCGCCTATCTCGACTTCATCGACCAGCAGGCCGGCGGCAGCGGCGTCCCGGACAACATCGAGGCGATCACCTATCTGCCCGACACGTTCTTCGCCCATGAGCGGAACGACACCGCCTGGAAGTGGATGCAGCACGTCTACGACCGGCGGGACGAACAGCACCCCGTCAGCAAGCAGGGCACCAACGGCGATTACCCCGAGGTGTCGTACACCCTGGTGAGCCAGACAGTGGAGGGCCTCATGGGCGTCGCCCCCAATGCTCCCAGTCATGCTCTGACCACGCAGTCCCGCCTGCCGACCGGCACTGACTGGGTTCAGATCAAGGACATGCGCATCGGCCGGAACACCTTCGCCCTACGCCATGACGGCGCCACGAAGTCGACGCTCACAAACACCGCAGGTCCCGACAAGTACACCTGGGAAGCGCGGTTCCCTGGCGACCACGACACCATCGAGGTGAACGGCAAGTCGCACAAGGCCGACACGAAAGTGGTGAACGGTGTGACCTATGCCTACGTCACCGTGACCATCGCTCCCGGAGCGACTGCGACTGCCAAGGTCCGCTGATGCCCTGCCAATCACGGTGACGACCGGCCTGGTGGTCGCCGGGTCCACCGCGAACCGGGCCGGCAGCGCCTCCCGACACACGGTGCAGTCGTCGAGGACCGCGTCGTACAACCGCGCCACCAACGCGTGAGGTGACATGGACGCGGGCGCGCTCGCGCCGGGTGAAGGTCAGGGTCGGGCGCCCCTCGGGCTCGGCCGGAGCGGCCGGGGTGGAGGTGCCGGTCGGGGCGGGGGTTCGGGGTGTGGGTTGTCGGTCACGGTTCGTCCTCCGGGTGTGAGCTGGGTGGGGTGCGGGATGGGGTGCGGTGCGGGACGGGGTGCAGGGTGAACGGCGGGGCGGGCGTGAGGCGTTCGCCCCGCCGTTCATCAGGCGGGCTCAGGTGGTGGGACGGTGGTGTGGGCGTCGGGTGAGGAGACGACGTCGCCGGGGATGAGGAAGTGGTTGTCGGTGAACGCGGTCGTGGCGAACGGCGGGTCTGCTGTAGCGGTGCTGAGGCGCGATCCAGTCGAGAACGTGCCACCGGCTCCGTCCCAGGGACGTCAGCGGCCACCACCGGCCGCACGAGGAAGAAGGAGAAACCGGCATGGCGATTCAGCGGATGGACAACGTCGGGATCGTCGTCGAGGACATGAATGCCGCCATCGCGTTCTTCGTGGAACTCGGTATGGAGCTGCAGGGCAGGGCGGAGGTCGAGGGCCTCATCGCCGACCAGTGCACCGGACTCGACGGCGTCCGCTGTGACATCGCGATGGTCCGGACCCCGGACGGTCACAGCCGGCTCGAGCTGGCGAAGTACCGCAGCCCCGTGGTGATCAGCGCCGGGCCGCGCAACCGGCCGCACAACATTCCGGGCACGCACCGCGTCATGTTCGCCGTCGACGACATCGAGGACACCGTTGCCCGCCTGCGCCCTCACGGCGCCGAACTCTGTTGTCGAGGTCGACGGCCTGGACCACGCCGCCGGGGTAAGTGGTGAAGGTGCGTGCGCCGTTGGCGTTGTACGCGAACAGCGGGCCCGTGCGGGTCTGTTGCGGTGCCACGGCCGTTTGAGGAGCTGCTCGTCCCGTGGGGCCGCGTTGTGGTGGCGGGCTCACGGGACGAGCCGGTGTGGGTTGGTCGGTCAGACGGACTTGTGGAAGCCGGCGTCGACCGCGTAGTCCGATCCCGTGGTGCTCGCCGAACGGGGCGAGGCCAGGAGCAGGATCGCGTCGGCGACTTCCCGGGGGTCGATGAGGCGGCCGGTGACCTGGCCCATCATCTGCGGGGCGATGGTGTCCATGATGCTGTCACGGTCGGCGCCGGCCATGCCCGCGATGATGTCGGCCGCGCCGCCCTCCTCGGTCCACCACGCGGTCAGCACGGCGCCCGGGGAGACGGTGTTGACGCGGATGCCCTGGGGGCCGAACTCCTCCGACAGCGCCTTGGTCAGGTTGGAAAGGCCCGCCTTGGCGGCGCCGTACTCGATGTTGACCGGCGCCGGCTGGCGGGCCATGCCGGTGGAAACGTTGATGATGGAGCCGCCGCCGCGTTCGATCATCGCGGGAATCGCGGCGCGAATGGCCCGGACGGCCGAGAACAGGTTGAACTCGAAGATCGCCTGCCACTGGTCGTCGCTGCTGTCGAAGAAGCCGGTGCGCGGCATCGGGATGCCGGGCGGCGGGCCGCCGGCGTTGTTCACCAGGATGTCCAGACCGCCGAAGTGCTCGACCGCGCGCGCCACGACCCGGGCGGGGGCCTCGGGGTCCATCAGGTCGGCCGATACGTGCAGCAGATTCGGGCCCGCCGCCCCGTCCAGCTCCGGGGAGCTCTTGCGCGAGACCGCGACGACGTTGGCGCCCTCGTCGAGCAGGGA
>NZ_JBEXCV010000157.1:0-20049 GCF_040605455.1 Embleya sp. NPDC005575
AGCGGATGAGTTGGGCGATCGCCTCGTCGCCGTTCACGTGCGCGATCACCTGCCAGCCGTGCGCGAAGCCCGCCCGGACCTGGTCGAGGGCGACCGCCCGGGACGATGTCCTCCTCGGCCTCCCCGGAGTCCAGGAAGCGAAAGGTGAAGAAGGGCCGCGCGGCCACGTCGTAGGTCAGATGCCCCTCCGCCGTGAAGGCGGCCTGCAACACGTCGTGCTCGGCCGCCTCGGCCACCAACGCCGCCCGCTGCTCATCCCTCAGCCCGTCGAAGGCGCCTCGGACGGTGATCCGAAAAGTACGTTCACTCATACGCAAACCCTAGTCACCACCTCAACCCGAATACCGAGCCGCGAGGAGCCCGCAGCGCGCACCGGCGAGGAAGCGCGGACACGGGCGGGGGGATACGGACGCGAGGCGGGGGCGCAGGGGCGCGCCGACACGGGGACGCGCGGACGCCGAGGTGGGGTGGTCAGCTTTCCTTGGTCCAGGAGCCCAGGACCATGAGGGTTTTGGTACCGGTGACGTTGCCGCTGCGGCGGAGGTGGTCGATCACCTGTTGGAGGTGGGTGATGTCGCGGACGCGGACGTGGATGAGCGCGTCGGGGTCGCCCGCGATCGTGTAGACCGCCTGCACCTCGGGCGTGTCCGTGGCGGTGCGGACGATCTCGCCGACCGGCATGCTGCCCGGATAACGCAGTTCGGTGAACGCCTCGACGCCCCAGCCCAGTTTGGCGTGATCGATCTGGACGGTGAAGCCGGTGATCACACCCTCCTCGCGCAGTCGATCCACCCGGCGCTTGACCGCCGCGACGGACAGGCCGATCCGGCCCGCCATCTCGGAGAAGGTCCGCCGTCCGTCCTCACGCAACATGCGCAGGATGGTGTGGTCGATGCTGTCGATCTCGGCCATGCTCGGCGCTCCCCTCCTCGGCGCTGCCACGCAAATACCAGGCCAGGAACCTGACCGGCAGGCAAGAATCTTGCGGCCTGGGAGCGATCCGCCGCAAGTTGCTTGCGCCCATGTTCCGAGCGTTCGAGCCGGCGCCGATCGCCGCGAGTGCCCGTGGGGGAAGGCCTTCGGCCCGATACGCTTCCGCCGAGATCCCGGGCGCGGCGCTGCCAGGACGCGTCGAACGGATCGGGAGGAGCTGGGCCATGGGTAGCGTACAGGGCCTGGCCCACCTCCTCGCGGACATCGTCACGGACGGCTCCTCGCTCGGTTTCGTGGCACCCTTCGACGCGACCGCGGCGGCGAGTTGGTGGCGCGGACGGGAGTCGGCGGTCGCCGACGGCAGTCTGAGCGTCTGGATCGCCCGAGGCGCGGACGGCATCGCCGGCACCGTGAGCCTGGCCCTGGAGCACAAGCCGAACGGCCGGCACCGCGCCGAAGTGGTCAAGCTCATGGTGCACCGCGACGCCCGCGGCCACGGCCTGGGCCGTACCCTGCTCGCCACCGCCGAACGGGCCGCCGCCCGGGCGGGCGCCACCCTCCTGCTGCTCGATACCGAGACCGAGAGCACCGCGGACCACCTCTACCGCGCGGCCGGCTGGATCCGATACGGCGTGGTCCCCCGATACGCGGCCGACCCCGCCGGCGCACTCCGAGACTGCAGCTTCTACTACAAGCAACTGGCCTGAATCGCCCACCGATCCGCCGCTGTCCCCCTGGGCTTGTCTTCAATGCGGCAGGCACCACACCGGGGCGGGGGCTGGCACCAACCCGGAGTCTGGGGGTCGCCGGATATTGCCGGGGGCCGAACTTCCCTACCTTCGAGGGGAATCAGTCATCCGAGCGAAACAGGGGACGATCACCGTGGACCGCAGGAGAAACCGCAGGTTGGCCAGGGCCGCCGCATGTGCCGGCCTCGCACTCGGCGCCGTGGGACTGTGCACCGCTCCGGCCCTGGCGGACAGTCGACCGGCGCCCCGATCCGCCTCGAATCCGACCGCCGCGCCGCTGCCCACGTTCGACTTCACCGACTGCCCCGCGCTGCCGGCGAACGCGAACCCGGACAAGTGGCGCTGCGAAGTGCATGTCTCCACCGGCGAGATGCGGCTGGGTGGACTCACCGTCCCACTCCGCCCGATGACCATCACCCACGCCGAGGGGCCACTGCCCGACGGCTCGACCGGGCAGGTTTTCGGCGCGATGCACGCGACACCGAGCCCGGCGACCGGCGGCCTGCTCGGCATCCCCGGACTGCCCGAGCAGGCTCCCGCATTGGGCGTGAACGTCGAGACCAGGTACGGCGGTTGGTTCGACTTCCTCTCCCACGGCACCGCCGCCGGCGGCCTGGACGTGACCCTCGCGCTGAGCGGTCCGCTGTTGCCGCAGGGCTGCTCGATCGGCACCGCCGAGCACCCGATCCGACTCACCATGATGCGCAAAGGCCCCAACGAGTGGGTGTCCAAGGAGCCGCCCATCCTCAAGGGCACGTTGTGGGACAACACCGTCGCGATCCCCGCCGCCACGAACTGCGGCCCACTGGGCCCGATCCTCAACCACCGCAACCGACTGCCCTCGCCCGGCGGCGCGAACTCGGTCACCCTGGACGGCCTGTACACGTTCAAGACCTACACCCAGTTGGGCCGCTGAGCGCACCCGACACCCCGCCGGGTCGAAGCGGCCGAGCCATCCTCCGGCGCGGCCGGATGCGGACCGGGGCCGGGCCCGGGTCCGATCCCGCGCACCGCACAGGTCACCGGGGAACTCGATGACCGACGTGGGCACTACGAGCAACTCACCTACGCATTCCAGTCCTTGGGGTGCAGGGTGAACTTCGCCGCCCTGCACGACCCCGATCGAGGACAGCACCCACATCCACCCGCCACCTGACGCAAAACCCGCCCCGGACGACCCCGCCGTCCGGGGCGGAGTCGTTTCGTGCCGCCTCGATGTGCCCCGTCCGCGCGATCACGCTCGACGCGCAGGCACCGCGAGGCGCACCGTGATCGGTATCGGCACGGCGACCACGGGCGCGGGTTCAGTCGGACGCGCTTGCCGCCCGGCGCAACAGTTGCTCCAGGCTGGTCAGCGCCGGGTCGGTGTCGGTGTCCGCGCGCCGCGAGATGGCGATGTCGACGGTGGGCGCGGCGGGCAGGCCGTGCGACGCGGACAGCCGTGCCGCGCCCGGGGGCAGGTTGGCCGCCGGCAGCGCGCCGACCCCGATCCCGGCTGAGATCGCCGCCTGGACGGCGTGCACGCTGGTGCTCTGGAACGCGACCCGCCAGTGGCGACCGTGCCGATCGAGCGCGTCCAGGGCCGGCTGCCGCCACTGGCACGGCTGGGAGAACAGCACCAGCGGCAGCGGATCGGCGAGCGGATCCAGCCCCGGCGCGGCGGCCCACACCAGCGGCACCCGGCGTTCCCAGCGCAGCGCGGCACCGGACATCACGATCGGATCGCCGAACACCAGGTCCAACCGCCCCTGGTCGGAGAGCCGGCGCAGCTCGATCGCCGGGCCGATCACCACCTCCAGCTCGATCCGCGGATGCAGCACCGCGAAGTCGGCCAGGACGGCGGGCAGCGTGGTGATCGCGAGGTCTTCGAGCAGCCCGATGGCCCGTCGCCCGGCGGGCCCCTCGTCGCCGCCCTCGACCGCCGTACGGGCCTGGTCGTGCAGCGCCAGCATGCGTTCCGCGTAGGCCAGCAGCCGCTCGCCCGGTTCGGTGAGCCGGGTCCCGTGCGCACCACGGACCAGGAGGCGCCCGCCCGCCGCCTGTTCCAGGCGTTGCAGGCGCTGGCTCACCGCGGGTTGGCTCAGCCGCAGGGCGGTGGCGGCACCGGTGATGTCGCCACATTCGGCGCCCGGTTCGCCTACGTGTTGGACGCGCGCGCGCCGGAGGGTCGGCACTGGAACAACGACGGCGTCCTGGAGGACGTCGCCACCGGCAGTGCGGCCGGATGTGTCGCGGCCTACCTGCTGCGCCACGGCCGGACCCACGCCGGAGCGGAACTCACGCTGTCCCAGGGCCGGTTCGTCGGCCGACCCAGCACCCTGACGATCGCCGCGCACGGCGCTCCCGAGGACGTGGAGCGAGTCGTCGTCGGCGGCGCGGTCTCGATGGTGGGCATCGGAACCCTGCACGCCCTGCCGCCGGGCCGGCCCGAATGAGCGGGCCGGGCACGGAATCCGAACCGAGGATCTTCGACGCCGACCCGATCCGCCGTGCGATCGGCTTCGAGGATCTGATCGAGCCGGTGGCCCGAGCCCTCGCCGACTTCGGCACCGGGCTCGGCGAAGCACCCATCTCGGTCTTCGCGCCCGCCGGCGACGAAGGCGACGTACACGTGAAGTCGGCCTGGTTGCCCGGTCGTTCGATCTTCACCGTCAAGGTGGGCACGTGGTTCACGGCCCGGGCGAGGAACGGGCGGTCGGCCGCCGACGGATACGTCGTGGTGCACGACGCGACCACCGGCGAGCCGATCGCCCTACTGCGCGACGAGCATCACCTCACCGACGTCCGCACCGCCGCCGCCGGCGCCCTGGCCACCCGACTACTGGCCCGCGCCGACGCGACCGTACTGGCGGTGCTGGGCACCGGCACCCAGGCATACCTCCAATCCCTCGCCGCGGGCGCCGTACGACCGATCGACACGGTGCTGGTCCGGGGCCGAAATCCCGCCTCGGCCCGACGACTTCAAAACGCGCTCGCAGCCGCCCGACCAAACTGGGCGGTATCCGTCGTGGCCGATGCCGAACGGGCGGTCCGTGCGGCCGACGTGATCGTCACCGCGACCGCCGGCAGGGAACCGGTCGTGGCGGGCCCGTGGTTGCGGCCGGGCCAACACGTCACCGCGATCGGCGCGGACGATCCCGGCAAGGCCGAACTCGACCCGGACTGCTTCCGCCGGGCCGACCTGGTCGTGGTCGACAGCCGCATCGAGGCGGGCAGGTTCGCCGGCGACCTGCGCGCGGCCCTCGACGCGGGCGCGATCACCGCGGCCGAGGTGGAGACCGAACTGGGCGATCTCGTGCTCGGCAGCCGACCCGGCCGCCCAGCCCGCGAGGACATCACCATCGCCAAACTGATCGGCCTGGGCGCCCAGGACCTCGCCGCCGCCGAAACAGCCCTGCACCGGCTCCGAGCAGCACCCACGCCCCACCGACCAACTCCGGCATCCGCCCTGGACCTGACCGACGCCGCGGACCCGGTGCGGCGGCGCTGATCCGCGACGCCTCGCGCACGGCCCGGGTCTGCTCGGCACCTATCCGAGATCGGGTTGCACACGCGCACCCGGTGCGGCCCCGGCGTCCCGCACAACCCGACACACCACGCTCAGCGAAAGAGCTCGATGTTCTCGTCGAGGAAGGCCTCCAAGGTGCGAGGCGGCCTGCCGAGCAGGCGCGCGACCGTGTCGGTGGGCTCCTCCGGCCGGTTCACCGCCAGTTGCTGGATCTCCACCACGTGGGCGGCGAGCCAGTCCGGCAGCCCGCCGCGTTCGATCAGGTTGTGCCGCATGGCCTCGGGCGACAGGTCGATGTAGCGGATCGGTCGGCCGAGGACGCGCCCCAGCAGCTCGACGAGTTGCGGGTAGCTGAAGGTTCGACTCCCGGTGAGCGTGTACGTGCGCCCCCCGAGTTCCGGTCTGATCAGCACCTCGGCGGCCACGTCGCCGATGTCGCGGCAGTCGACGTAGTTGCACGCCGCGTTCCCCATGGTCCCGTGTACGACGCCCTGCGCGATCGTCGGTGCGAGCGTCGCCAACTTCTGCATGAACGCGTACGGGCGCAGCACCGTGTGCGGCAGACCGCTGTCTCGGAGGGTCTGCTCGATGGCGTGGTGCCATCGGGAGACCGCGACCGGGGAGTCCGCCGTCGCGGCCGGGGCGGAGAGTTTGACGACGTGTTCGATGCCGACGGCCGCGGCCACACGGATGGCGCGCGTCTCCTGTTCCTGCTGCGCGGGGCTGTTGGCCATCGCGAGAAACAGTCGGCGGGCGCCGTGGAAGGCATCGTGCAGCGACGACGGGTCGTCCGCGTCGGCGGCCCGGACGTCGACCAGTCGACGCGCCGCGTCGTCCAGACCGGCCCGCAGCCGTTCGGGGTCGCGGCCGAGCGCCCGGCTCGGTATGCCCAGGGTGACGAGGCGGTGCAGGAGGGCACTTCCGGTGGCGCCGGTGGCGCCCATGACGACGATCATGTGTGTCCTGTCTTTCCGGTGAGGGGTGGTACGGCCGGATCCGGCCGCTCGGTCGATCCGGTCTATGCGGTCGGTCGGTCGATCCGGCCTATGCGGTCGGTCGCCGATCCCGCATCGCCCCGCGCCAGCGCCAGGTGACGATGGTGGTGGCCAGGGCCGCCGAAAGCGGCAGATCCAGGCGTAGGCGGTCGGGCCACGAGCCGTGGTGCGGGATGATGCGTTCGGGTACGTGGCCGGCGACGAACCAGCCGACCAGGGCCGCCAGTGCGGTAACCGCGGTCGCCAGCACCAGGGGCGGGACCACTCGCGGCGTCGAGGTCAGCCATGTGCGTCGAACACCGACCCGGCGCAGCCGGCCGCCGACGAGCGCGGCCACGATCGCCGAGGTGCCCGCGATCGAAGTGCAGGCCGCGACGACCAGATCCGGCTGCCCGCCGACCACGCCGCCGGCGCCGGCCATGAGGGCGGGAGCCAGGTACGCCACGAGCACCTCGCGCCACAGCGTGAACGGCGTCGGACCGGAGTCCCCGGCGGACGAACGGCCTTGTCCCATGCGGTTGTCGGCCTCCATTTTCGTCATATAGTTAGCTCCCTAATTATATGGTCGAGCGAATCCGACTCGGCAGCCCGCACAAACGCGACGGGCCGCCGAGACGGCGATGGAACGGATGGTGTGGTGCTACTCCTCGCGCGCCGAACGCTCACGCGTCAGCGCCGGGATCCCGCGGACGAGCCGGCCGAGAAGATTCAGGAAGACGGTGCGCTCCTCGGGATCGAGCGCGCCCACCATCTCCTGCAACCGGCCGAAGTGCTCCGGGGCCAACTCGCGCATCCTGCGCGCACCCCGGGCGGTCAGCACCACCACGGCCGAGCGGCCGTCCTCGGCGGACGGTCGGCGAAGCACCAGACCCTCCCGCTCCAAGCCGCCGATCAGTCCCGTCACGGTGGCCCGGGACACACCGAGGACGTCCGCCAGCCCCGAAGGGGACATCTCCCCGTCGGCGTCCTCCAACGCGGCCAGCAACCGGTAGCGCCCGGCGGACAGACCAAACCGGGAGAAGTGCACCTCGACCGCCTGGCCGAGCCGCGCGCCGGCCGCCATCAGCCGCACCGCGACCAACACGGCCTGCGGGTCGACATCGAGCCCATAGCGCCGGATCTGATACGCCGCCTGGTCGAGCGTGGGGGTGTCCTCAGGCATCGGTTCGCGTTCCACGACATTTAGTATGGCCCCTAATCACTTCATCGGTCAACACACTGGTCAACACACTGGTCAACACACTGGTCAACACACCGAGCACCAAGCGGACCACGCTCCAAGTCGCTTCCATGTGTCTTCCAGGACTCCCCGGCGAGAGTTCTCCCAGGACGACGAAGACCGCCTCCCGGGCCGACGGTTCGCTCACGAATCGCTCGACCCGGACCACCGCCTCACGGGGAGACCAGCATGAACGTCAAGAACCTCACCACCGCCCTGGCCGCGCTCGGCGGCCTGTTCATCATCTACATCGGAGTCGCCTTCCTGATCGCCCCGCAGTCGAGCGCGTCCGGGTTCGGGCTGCCGAGTTGGCCCGAGCACGAGGGCACCGCGTTCCTGGCCGTCAAGGGCGTGCGGGACATCGGCACCGGGCTGATCATCTTCGCGCTCCTGCCGACCGGCCACCGGCGGGCGCTGGGGTGGGCAATGCTGGCCATCTCCTTCGTGCCCGCCGGCGACATGGTGATCGTGCTGAGCAACGAGGGCTCGGCCGGCAAGGCCTTCGGCATCCACGGCCTCACCGCCGTCCTGGTCGCGCTGACCGCCGGCCTGCTGCTGCGCGAGCGTCCGGCGGCCCCGGCTTCGGCGACCGCGCCCGCCGCCGTGACCCGGGTCCCCGCCCCGGCCGCGCGTTGACCCACTCCGTCGCCGCCCCGCCCTCGATCCGCTCAGTCGGCGGGGGCCAGGCGGCCGGTTCCCATCGGCAACCACGTGAGCCCGAAGTCGTCGTCGGCCCCGCCGCGCACGCTGATCCCGACGAGCGTGCTGCGGCTGATCGTGCAGATCTGTGCGTACTCCGCAGTGCCCACACCGATCGTGGCCGGCGCCGCGCCGGCCTTCGCCCGCACGTGACCGACCAGGATCCCGTCCGAGCCGGCCTGGCCCTCGCGCGAGGCCTGTACAACGGCCCGGGCCCGTGACGAATCGCCGTTCCACCCGGAACGAAACGCCGCCGTGTGGGCAGTCGACCACGGCCCACCGGGTCCGCCGACCCGCCATGTGCAAGCCGCGCCATCGCAGGCGTCTCCTCATCGGGCAGAAAATCCTACGCACTGCAAGAGGAACCGGGCCGAGACTCCGGCCGTCGACGCCGACCAACCTTATCCATCACTCACCCAATGTGATCAGCCTGTTACCATACGAATACCCGGGGGTCTGTCGCACGCCATCCACCCAGAGGAGCCAGGCCGCATGCACGCCACCAAGGGCGATCGCCTTCTCATTCACGGCCGAGTCGTCGGCCGTCACGACCACTTCGTGGAGATCATCGAAGTGCTGGGCCCCGACGGCACACCCCCGTATCGGGTGCGGGCCGCCGACGGCCACGAAACGATCATGTCGCCGGGCCCGGACTCGGTGGTCGAGCACCGCAACGCCGCCGACTCCGAGTAGCGCACCCCGGCAGCCGGCCCGCGAGCGACGCACTCGCCCGCACTTCTCCCGAGGAGCCCTCGTGACCAGCCCCGTCCCGCCGCCGGCGTTCGAGTTCGGTACGGACGGGCCGCGGGCCGTGCCGGTCGGCGTCGACGGCTCCCGAACCTCGCTCCGCGCCGCCGACTACGCCCTGGGCCAGGCCCGGCGCGGCGGCGCGGAGCCGACCGGCGCCTCCGAACACTTCGATCACCGGCTCATCGGCTCCCTCGCAATCCGCCTGGTGCGCTCGGCCCGCCGGCCGGTCAGGGTCATCCCCCGAGCGGTCATCTCCTGAGCACATCACCCGCGCCGCCGATCGCCGCCCCAATTCCCTGGACAGCCCGCGCCCGCCCTGCAAAATGTATGTCGAGTGAAACATATTCATGCATCGATGGGCTTCGAACATCTCCTCCGAGGTCTTCGACGGCCTGGCATCCCTGTGACCGGTCGAATCACTCGTACGGAGCAGGAAGGGCGACACCCCGGGCCCCGGGTCGCGCACTTGCGGGCCCGGTGCGGGGTCCCGGAGTCAGACTGGACACGTCACGACAACACATGTCATCAGGGTCGAAAACGGCCCGACGAAGGAGCGACGTGCTCAGCACCGACTTTGTGAAGGGTTCGCCGAACTGGCTGGATCTCGGCAGCCCCGACACCACCGCGGCGGCCGCCTTCTACCGCGCCGTCTTCGACTGGGACTTCCAATCCGCCGGACCCGACGCGGGCGGCTACGGGCTCTTCCAACAGGAGGGCATGACCATCGCCGGGCTCGGTCCACTCACCGAGGAGGGCGCCTCCTCCGCCTGGACGGTGTACTTCGAGACGCCCGACGCCGACGCCACCGCCGCAGCCGTCAAGAAGGGCGGTGGCACGGTCCGGGTCGAGCCGTTCGACGTCATGGAGATGGGCCGGATGTCGCCGCTGACCGACCCGGCCGGCGCCGATTTCGCCATCTGGCAGCCCGGTACCTTCCAGGGCTCGGAGCTGCTGGGCGAGCCCACCTCGCCGGCCTGGGTCGAGCTGCACGGCGCCGATCTCGCCACGGCGCTCTCCTTCTACGGAGGGTTGTTCGGTTGGCGTTCGCAGGAGTTCGAGATGCCCGGGATGACCTACACCGTGCTGTCCACGGCCGAGGGCAACCCCCAGGACACCTCCTTCGGCGGCATCGTTCCGGACTCGCACGGCCAGGACCCGCACTGGATCGCGTACTTCGAGGTCGCCGACCCCGACGACGTCGTGGAGCGGGCCCGGCACAACGGGGGTTCGGTGCTCATGCCCGCCGCCGACGTCCCGGAGGTCGGTCGCCTCGCCTGGCTGGCCGACCCGTTCGGCGCTCCCTTCGCCATCATCCGGAGCGCACCCCAGCCCCAGTAGTCGCCCATCGACGACACCCGGGCGGCCGGTCGTGCCGGATCCCGCCCGGCGAACGCGCGTCGCGCCGACGACGAAGCGGCCCGTGCACGGTGATGGGCGTCCCGGGAGCCGGCGGCTCCACGGCGCCCATCACGTCCGTTCGGGCGGCTTCACCTGTTCGGCGGGTGCGAAGCGACACGTCGCCGCCTTCCTCGCGATCATGGACGCACCAATGAGCAACCTGGCACCGCAACGTGGGGTCGGGGCGGCGATCCGGTCGGCGGCCCGGCAGGTCTGGCTGCCCGTGGGCATTCTCGTCGTCGTCACGGCAGTGGATCTGGTGACCGGATCCTCGACGGCCTACTACCCGTTCCTCCTCCTGGCGCCGACCCTGGCCGCCGCCACCGCGCCACCCCTGGCGATCCTCGTCATCGGCGGCGTCTCGCTACCGCTGCGCTACTGGCTGGCCTCGCGGGACGGATATCTGGGTGCCGAGTACACCGACCTCTTCCGTGTCAGCACCTGGATGTACGTCATGGCGACGGGGCTGGCCATGTACCTGTCCGCCGCCCGCATCCGCCGCGAACGGGCCCTGGTCGCCGTCTCCGAGGTGGCCGTCGCCGCGCAGCGGGCGATCCTGTTGCCGCCGAGCGACAAGCTCGGCGGCCTGCGCCTGGCCGTGCGCTACTTCGCGGTGGCCGAGGAGGCCGAGCTCGGCGGCGATCTCTACATCGCGCTGGACACGCCGTTCGGGGTGCGGCTGATCATCGGCGATGTGCTCGGCAAGGGCCTGGGTGCGGTCCGGACGGCCGCGATCACGATCGGCGCGTTTCGCGAGGCCGCCTACGACGAACCCGAACTGAGCACCGTGGCGCGCCGCGTCGACACCAGCGTGACCAGGAACGCGCCCGCGGACCGGTTCGTCACCGCACTCCTGGTCGAGGTCCGTCCCGAACACGTGGCCTTCACCCATCGCGGGCACGAGGAGCCGGTGGCGATTCGCGCGGACGGTGCCGTCCACGTGCTCGAACCTCCCGAACCCGGCCTGCCGTTGGGCCTGGGCGAACTGGATCCGGAGCCGCCCCGACCCTGGGTGGTGCCGTTCGGCGAGGGCGATCTGCTGCTGCTGCTGACCGACGGGTTCGCGGACGCGCGGGACGCGGGCGGCCGGCACTATCCGCTGGTCGACCGGATCCGGGCACTGTTCGGCGAGGGCCGGCCGACCGTGCCGGATCCGGTCGTGGCGGTGGAACGGTTGGGCGACGACCTGGTGCGGCACGTCGGTCTGTTGCGGCTCGCCGACGACGCGCTGGTCCTGGCGCTCGCCCGCGCCCCCGACCCGCCGAAGTCCCCTCCCGCGTCCTGATCCCGACGCGGCGGGTCGACCGGCGCGATCGGCGGCACCGGATCCGGTCGGCGTTTCCCCGATTGGCGTGCCCGGCAACGCCGTTCGGCCGACGGGCCGGCGGCGGGCTACTCCTCGATCGCGCCGCCGGTGCTGCGCAGGTGCCGGCGGAACGTGTACGACGGGTCGCTCGCGCGACGGGCCAGGTAGTCGTCGAAGGTGGTCTGTCGACGCAGCGTCTCGCCGGCCCGGATCCGGCGGGCCTGTTCGCGCTCGGTGTCGCGGATGCCATGGGCCGTCGCGAGCACCTCGTCGGCCCGGTCGACGGCGAGGAACAGCACGCCGTCCTCGTCGCCGAAGACGAGGTCGTCGGTGCTCACCAGGTGCGGCCCGAACCGGGCGGTGGTCAGCGCCTCGGACTCGCGTTCGTCCAGCCGCATCGGGCCGGGCGGGAAACTGCCGTAACTGAACACCGGCAGGCCGATCTCCACCAGTTCCGGTGTATCGCGGTGCAACCCCCACACCACCAGGGCCGCCACCCCGGCCGCCTCGGCCTCCAGGACCGCCAGATCGCCGATGCACGCCTCGTCGGTACGGCCGCCGTTGTCGATCACCAACACGTCGTCCGGCTCGGCCGCACCGAACGCCTCCAGGAACACGTCCACGCTGCCGTAGTGCCGAACCGGCAACACCCGACCGGCGATGCGCTGCCCGGGCAGCACGGAACCGATCCCCGGCGGCGCGACCCGAAGCGGCACACCTTGGCGCACACACGCGTCCGCGACGAGCGGCGTGGAGAGTTCGGCGAAGGTCTTCAACATGGCGTCCTCCGTGGCTCGACGTCGTCCCGAAGGACGCGCGCAAATGCGGCGAGACAGCCCTGCGATGCTATCCACGCCCGGTTCGACGCGTCGACGCCTCGGGTCGACCGGGCGCGTCGACTCACGGCGCCGCATCGGGGCTCGGGCCGCGCCGCGGCTCGGCGACCGTGATCCGGGCCGTGCCCGCGTCCAGGTCGATCCCGGTGCGCCGGGGTGCGCCGTCCTGCTCGTCGTCGCGCAGCACCGGTTCGACGCGACGCTGCTCCAGTTGCGCACGCTTGCTCGGGTACAACAGCCGTCGAATCCGCCGGCGCCGCGACGTGTCGGGACGCACCCGACCCGCGCGGCGCCGGGGCTCACAACGGCTGCACCAGGCGGCTCTCGTACGCGACCACCACCGCCTGGACCCGGTCGCGGACGCCGAGTTTGGCCAACACCCGGCTCACGTGTGTCTTGATCGTGGCGTCCGACAGGTGCAGCCGGGCGGCGATCTCCGCGTTGGACAGGCCACGCGCGACCTCGATCAGCACGCCGCGCTCGCGCTCGGTCAACTGGGCGAGCCGCGGGTCCTCCGCGCCGGGCGTGACGTCGTGGTGCGGCAGGCGGTGCGCGAAGGTCTCCAGCAGGCGGCGGGTGATCCGCGGGGCGACCACCGCGTCCCCCGCCGCCACCGAGCGGATCGCGCCCAGGAGTTCGGCGGGCAGCGCGTTCTTGAGCAGGAAGCCGGAGGCGCCCGCGCGCAGCCCGGCGAACGCGTACTCGTCCAGGTCGAACGTGGTCAGGATGAGCACCTTGGTCTGCGGGCAGCGCTCGCTGATCAGCCGGGTCGCCTCGATGCCGTCCATGCCGGGCATCCGCACGTCCATCAACACCACGTCCGGGCGCAGCCGCTCGGCCAGCCGGACGGCCTCCTCGCCGCAGTCGGCCTCGCCGGCCAGGGTCATGTCGTCCTGGGCGTCCAGAACCATCGTGAACGCCATCCGCAACAGCGGCTGGTCGTCCACCACCAACACGTCGATGGCCACGTCAGGATCCTCCCGGATCGATCAGGTGCAACAGCGCCGACACTCGCCAGCCGCCGCCGGGCAACGGCCCGGCCTCCACGTCGCCACCGTAGACGGCGGCCCGTTCCCGCATGCCGGCAAGCCCCCGCCCACCGCGCGGTTCGTCCCGCTCGCCGATGCCGATCGGGCGCGGGCGGCCGTCGTCGACCACGCTCAGTTCCAATCGATCGGTCGAACTGCGGACCCTGATCCGCGCCTTCGCTCCGGGCTGCGCGTGCTTGAGGGTGTTGGTCAGCGCCTCCTGGGCGAGTCGGTACACCGCCAACTGCGCACCGGGCGGCACGTTCCGGGTGTCGCCCTGCACGGTGAGCGTGGTCGGCAGGCCCGCCGCGCGCACCTGCTCGGCGAGCGCGCCCAGCCGGGCCAGGTCCGGCTGCGGGTGCCGGGCGGCATCGGGTTCGTCCTCGTGCAACACGCCCAGGAAGCGGCGCATCTCGGTGAGCGCCTGCCGGCCCGTGCCGGAGACCTGTTCCATCGCCGCGGCGGAGCGCTCCGGTTTGCTGTGCACCGTCATCGTGGCGGCGTCCGCGAGAGCCACCATCACCGACAGGTTGTGCGTGACGATGTCGTGCATCTCCCGGGCGATCCGCGAGCGTTCGGCCGCCACCGCGAGCTCGGCCTGCTGTTGCTGCTCGCGTTCCAGGCGCTGGGCGCGCTCCTCCAAGGCGGCCAGGTAGCGCCGCCGGGTGCGCAGGTTGGCGCCGAGCACGGCCGCGGTCAGGGCCATCGCGCTGAGTCCGACGAACGCGCCGAACCGGAATCCGTCGGCGGTCCAGCGCACGATGGCCAGCACGACGCCCACCTCGACCACGGCGAGCGCGTACACCGTCCGGCGCCGGTCGCAGCTCGCGGCCACGGTGTACAACGCGATCAGCAGACTCGCGTCCGCGCCGGTGCGCGCGTCGGCCACCCATTGCACGAGGGCCACGATGGAGATCACCGCGAACACCGCGACCGGGGCCCGCCGGCGTAGCGCGAGCGGCAGCGTCAGGGCCACCCCGAACATCGCCCAGCCGGACAGCCGCAGCAGGTTCCCGGCCTCGAAGAGCAGCAGCAGGGCCGCCGTGAGGGTGGTGTCGGCCCAGATCGGATGTCGGCGGGCGAAGGTCACCACACGTGCCGGTACGACGGCGAGCCCGTGCTCGCCGCCATACCGCCGAAGCAGCGTGTTCACGCGTCGCGCCTTCGGAGCAACACCGCCGCCACCGCGAGCGTCGCCGCGGTGTACAGCACGAACACCGTGATGCCGGCTCCCGGGGACAGTGCGCCCTCTTCCGGATGCCACCGGGTGAGCGCCTGGCCGGCTTCGCTGGGCAGGTACTTGGTGATGCGGTCCTGCCAGTCGGACGGCAGCGCGCGGACCACCTCGGGCAGTACCAGCAGCAGCCCGAACACGATCGCGATGCCGCCGGCGGCGTTGCGCACGATCGCGCCGATGCCGATCGCCAGGATGCCGGTGACGGCGAGGTAGACCGCGACGCCCACGACCACGCGGGGCACGCCCGGATCACCGAGCGAGACGTCGATGTGCTCCTTGGCCAATACCGCCTGCCCGCTCAGGAACGCGACCAGGCAGGTGCCGAGCATCAGGACGAAGGTGACCGTCCCGAACACCACGGTCTTGGCCCACAGGACCGGCAGCCGGTGCGGCACCGCGGCCATGGTGGCCCGGATCGAGCCGGTGGCGTACTCGCCGCTGACCACCAGGACACCGAGCACGCCGATGGCCTGTTGGGCCAGGTAGAGCCCGGCCAGGCTCGCGTTCGGCGGGGACAGCCGTGCCTTCTCCGCGGCGCTCATGTTCGGCCAGCGGTCGACCGTGCCCACGCAGACCAGCAGACCCAGCGCGATCACCAGAAAGACCGCGGTGACCAGCACCCAGAAGGTCGAGCGCAGGCTGCGCAGCTTGATCCACTCGGCGTTGAGCACCCGTACGAAGGTGACTCGGCCGCGGCCGGCGGCCCGGGAGACGAACCTGGGACCGGCGCCGGTGGTGACGATGCCGGCCGACATCAGGCGACCCCGCCGTCTCGCCGGCGAGCGGCGCCGGCCGTCCGGGCGGGTCCGGGCGCGCCTTCGGACACTCGATACTCGACCGCGTCGCGGGTCGATTCCATGAACGCCTCCTCCAGCGAAGCCTGCTGCGGGACCAGTTCGAACAGGGTGATGCCGTGTGCGGACGCGAGTCGGCCGATGTCGTCGCTGGACACCCCGCTGACCTCCAGGACGTCCCGCTCGCTGCCGGTAACCCGCACCTCGGGGCCGAACAGCAGCGCGCGCAGCCGATCGGCGTCCGGTGTGCGGACCCGGACCTGATCGGGTGCGGCGTTGTGGATGAAGTCCGCGACCGAGGTGTCGGCGATCAACCGGCCCCGACCGACCACGATCAGGTGCTCCGCGGTCAGCGCCATCTCGCTCATCAGGTGCGAGGACAGGAAGACCGTGCGGCCCTCGGCGGCGAGCGACTTGAGCAGCGTCCGGATCCACAGCACGCCCTCGGGGTCGAGCCCGTTGACCGGCTCGTCCAGCACCAGCGTGGCAGGGTCGCCAAGCAGCGCGGTCGCGAGGCCGAGCCGCTGGCCCATGCCCAGCGAGAAGCCGCCGACCCGTTTGCGGGCCACCTCGTCCAGGCCGACCATCTCGATCACCTCACGCACTCGACGAGCCCGGATTCCGGTGGTGGCGGCCATCGACAGCAGGTGGTTGTACGCGGAGCGCCCGGTGTGCACCGCCTTCGCCTCCAACAGCGCGCCGACCTCGTGCAGCGGCGCGGGGTGGTCGGCGTAGCGGCGGCCGTTGACGGTGACCGTGCCGGAAGTGGGGTGATCCAGACCCAGAATCATCCGCATGGTGGTGGACTTGCCCGCCCCATTGGGGCCCAGGAAGCCGGTGACGATGCCGGGGCGGACGGTGAAGGTCAGCCCTTCGACGGCGGTCTTGGGCCCGTAACGCTTGGTGAGTGCGTCGGCTTTGATCATCGCTGCCGTCTCCCTGGCTCCGGTGCTTCGGCGCCTCCGGACGGAGGGCCCCGGGCGGGTGCCCGATCCGCCCTCAACGCTAGCCGGCGGTTGATGCCCCGACGATCGCCGCGCGGGCGAACCTCACGACGACGTTCGTGCACCCCGAGGGTGAACGGGTACGCCGCTGGGATGACGCGGGGTGAGGGCGGTCGGGGCGGGCGTGTCCTTCGGTTCAGCCCGCGATGGTGAGTTGCATCAGGGCCTTGGCGGTGTGCATGCGGTTCTCGGATTGGTCGAAGACGCGGCTTCGGGGGACCGACGTCGCGCAGGGACAGCAGGCTCCGGCCTTGGAGGGTGGAATACCCCATGGGTCGACCTCGATTCGAAGGCTCGGCGGTGCTTCGGAAGCTCCCCGATACTGCTTGGCAGCACCGGAACCGCGAAGTGTGGACCCTCGCCCCCTCGTTCCGGCATCCGTGGATGGCTCCCGGTGTACTGCGAGGGACGTGCGTGTGCGGCCCACCCCTGCCCAACCGGATCCATGCCGGATCCATGCCGGATCCATCGGATGCGTCGGGCCCCGGCGGGTGGCGCCGCCGGGGCCCTGGATCGACTCGCCTCCCCCCGAGGTTTGTCGATCAGATCCGCTGCCACAGAGCCGGCACGTTGGGCGGCTCCCAGCCCGGTTGTGCCGTGTGGCCCTGTAGGCAGCGGTAGTTCTGGCTGCCGTAGCTTGCCGTGGCTCCGGCCGCGTAGTTGGTGCCCACGCGCCAGGTGCCGCCCGGTGGGTCGGTGGGCGGTTGGCTCGTCGGCGGCGTGGTCGTCGGCGGGACACCGTTGATGTTCAGCACGAAGTCGAAGGAGGCTTCCCTGCCGTTGCCCACGGTGCGAACCGTCATCAGCAGCCGGGGGTCGAAGATGGTGTCGGTGTTGTTGCGCGGCTCACCCGGGAAGTACGTCTGCGTGGTGAGGATGCCGCGGTTGGGCGCCTGCACCTTCATGTGCAGGTGGCGGGTGCGGCCCGGGTACAGGCCGGGCACGATCGTGGTGAGCTTGTAGGCGCCCTGGGCGTTGGTGTACTGGTGGCCTCGGAAGGTGTATCCGACGTTGTCGTAGTTGCCGTTGGTGTCCGCCTGCCAGAAATCCAGCAGCACGTTGGCCAGCGGCTGGCACTGCCGACCGAACACGTACCCCGACACGGTGAGCGGGGTGCCCGGCCCGGTGAGCACCGAGCGCTCGGGCGAATTGGGCTTGAAGTACGGGCCCTCGGTCTGGTCGATCGTCGGCTCGTCGCCGTCGTGGCAGAACGGCGTCGGCTCCAGGGTGTTGCCCTGGTCGCGCTGCGCCCGGGCCAGGGCAGGCACACCGCCGATGAGCAACGGCAGCGGTGCGGCCACCAGGGCCGCCTTGAGCAGGTTCTTGCGGGTGATACCGCGCCGGACGGGCTCGTCCTGATCGGTGTCGTCGGTGTCCACAGCGACCTCTTCTCGGCGAGGGGACGGGTGAGCGGGTCGAGGCGAATCGATCCAGCCCACTCGCGATTGGTCTGAACCTATGCGCGGCCATCGGGTGCGTCGATGGACAAAGCACGGCCCTCGTGGTGCTTCGCGTTGATCTCCCGGCGGTACTCGCCGGGCGTGCTCCCGGTCTCCCGACGAAAGAACCGACAGAAGTACGCGGGGTCCGCGAAACCCACCCGATCGGCTACCTGGCGCACCGTCAGATCACTGCCCGCGAGCAGTCGTTTGGCCTCGACCACCTGGGTCTGGCGGATGATCCGGCCGGGCGTGCGCCCGGTGGCGCTCTTCACCGCGTGGTTGAGATGCCCCACCGAGACGCCCAGTTGGGCCGCGTACGCACCGACCGTACGCTCCAAGGGATCCGGGTCCACCGGCCCGTCCAGGAGCCGGGCGAAGCGCTGCGCGATGACGGCGGTGGGGCCCGCGTCCGGTTCCGGCTCGGCGTCCGGACCGTCCAGGGCCGCGAGTCGGGTGGCACGCAGAAGCAGCACATGCAGGTAGGCCTGTAGAATCGGGATGAACCCCTCGCCCTGCTCGGCGTATTCGCGGCGCATCTCCGCCACCACCCCGGCCAGCCCCGGCGCCGCGTCGGACGTGGGCCGCAGCCTCGGATACCCGGCCAGTTCGCGGAAGGTGGCCCGATCCTCGGGGTGGGCGAGCAGGAAGTCGTCGTTGAACAGAACGACCCAGCCGGTGAGTCCTTGCATACGATGCCAGAAGTGCACCTGACCCGGCGTGACGAAGAACAGGTGTGGCGGATCGACCGTTCTCGGCGCCAGGTCGACCACGTGTGTGCCGCGCCCGCCGGTCACGAAGGCGATCTCGTAGAAGGTGTGCCGATGTGGGAAGTCGGCTCGGGACATCGATCCGATCGTGTCGAACGACCCGATCGCGAACGGCAGGATGCTCGGCGCGGGTACCTCCAGCCGATGCAGCGGAACCGTCGGTCGAAGCTGGGTGGGCGAACTCATCGGTTCCTCCCGACCTGTCCGTCGGACCTGCCCGGCCTGCCGTCGCTGCGGAAATCCCTTGTCATGTCGGCCCCCTGGCGGTTCTCGGACGATGCGGCCGGCGCTCGATCAGCGGTCACGCCAGGCCATTCGACACCCGGCGTCCGCGAGTTCGCACACTCCGTCACGAACTGGCAAACGAAGACGCATCCGGCCGCAGGCGCAAGCGAAGCCAGACCCACGCCGGAGGCGTCGGCACGTTCGCCGCACCGCCGATCAGCCGATCGGAGCGTCCGCGGGCGGCGGGCGGGCGAGTTCTGCGGGTGCGGCCCGAATCGCACCGACGCGGCGGGCCGTACGGTGCGAGCGTGCCGGTGACCGGACGTCGGCTCGCGGTGGGGTCGCGAGTCGACGCCCGGCGTTCCTGGGCGATCGACAAGGTCTTCGGGGTCGGCCGCGCGGATGGGGTCGGATCCGCGCGGCCCGCCCGGCGGCCCGGTCTCAGCTGATCGCGGCGATGTCCGCGCCGAAGGTGGACTGGGAGATCGGCATCCCGGTGTCTCCGGACCAGTACGGCGTACAGGACCCCTTGCTCGGGGTCTGGATGAAGGCCATGGTCAGGTACTTGGCGCCGGATTGCGCGGACAGCGTCGCCGGGCTCTCCCCGGTCCATGCCTCGAAGTAGGGCGCGAACACATGGGCCGGCATCGGGGTGCCGGCGGCCTGCGTGAGGGTAGCGGTCGGAGCCGCCTCCGGGGCGGCCCGCGCCGCGCCGCCGGCGGACAACACGAGCCCCAACGACGCGGCCGCGGTGGTCAGCACGGTCGCCAGGGTACGGAGCGGACTTGGTCGTCGCATGGGTGCTCCCGCAGTCGATGAGACGGGAAGGGGGTGGGGCGGCCGGTGGTGCGGGACGGTGGTGTGCCCATCGCGCCGCGACGAAAGGGCTGCGGCGGAGTGGCGAGCGGCGGAGCGGCCGGGCAGTGTGTGGCCCACCTCCGGCCCGGCGGCGGTCGTTGGGTTGGTCGGGCCCGTCGGCTTCGTCCGGACCGGAGGTGGCATCTGTGGGGCGTCGGGCGCGTGGTCAGCGCCGCGCGTGGGCCTCTCGGCGCCGGTTGGTCAACAGCACGGCGCCGCCGCCGAGGATGATCAGCGCGCCCGCGCCCGCCGCGCCGACGCCGGCCGCGCGCGGGACGCCGGCGGGGCCGGTGTCCGGTAC
>NZ_JBEXCV010000158.1:0-20046 GCF_040605455.1 Embleya sp. NPDC005575
CCCACGCGGGGGGCGTCCCGGCCGCGTGGGCGACCCGGGCACCAGCGGCGGCGTCGGCACGCGCGGCGCCCGAGGGTCCGGCTGCGGCCGCGACACCTGCGGAGGTGTCTCCCGCATCTCGTGCGCCGACTCGCGGACCGGCGCGGTGATCGGCGGGATCTCCGAGGTCACCTCGGCGGCCTGTTCGCGGATCCGCTCCCGGATGTGCCGGCCCTCGTGGTAGAGGTCGACCGGGCGCCGGGTCTCGACCGTGGGCTTGCGCGTGGACGGCGCCTCGGGCTCCCGGTCGGTCTCGGATTCGGGTTCGGACTCCTCGGCCGCGCGCGCGATGCCCAGCTCGCGCGGGTCCTCGTCGTGGCGGGCATGCCGCCCGCGCGTCTCGTCCGTTTCGTCGGCCATGTGTGACTCCCCGTCAGGCCCGGAAGACGTGCCGGCGGATGGCCGCCGCGTTGGAGAAGATCCGGATGCCGAGCACGACCACCACGCCGGTGGACAGCTGTGCGCCGACGCCCAGTTTGTCGCCGAGAAAAACGATCAGCGCGGCGACGACCACGTTCGACAGGAACGAGACCACGAACACCTTGTCGTCGAAGATGCCGTCGAGCAGTGCGCGCAGTCCGCCGAAGACCGCGTCCAGCGCGGCCACCACCGCGATGGGCAGGTACGGCTCCAGCTCGTGCGGGATCACGGGTCGGGCGAGATACCCGACCACGACCCCGAGGACCAGGCCGAGGACCGCGATCACTGTTTACCCTTTCGTTCGGACGGCTTCTGCGAGCCGGTCGGCGGGGCCGAACCGCTCGGCGGCGGCCCGCCGCGGCCCGAAGGCGTGGCGGGCGGTGTGTTCGGCGTCGGCTTCGCCGGCGCACTCGGCGGCGGACTCGCGGGCGCGCTGCCCGGTACGTCCGCGTAGCGCAGCGAGGTACCCAGCGCGGCGGGCAGCTTGAGCTTCTTCTGTGCGCTCAGGTTGACCCGGATCCCGAAGTTCTCTTGCAGCTGGCGCAGATAGCGTCCGTCCGCGCCGACCATGAACTCGACCTGCATCGGCTTCGCGTCACCGATCGCCAGGATCGTATACGGCGGAGCCAGCGGCCGGTTGTCGACCAGGATCGAGGCGCCCGCGGCGCGGATCGCCGACAGCGCGGTCAGCCGCTGGTTGTTGATCGAGATGGCCTCGGCACCGGCCTTCCACAGGCCGTTCACCAGTCGCTGGAGGTCGCGGTCCAGGATCCGGCCGTTCGCGGCCGCCTCGGCCTGGCGCGGATCGGTCGAGCCGTCCGAGTTGTCCGATCCCTTGGCGTCGTCCGCGATCACCTTCAGGCCGGGTCCCTCGACCGGGTCGGATCCGGTGAGCAGCGCGAGCAGTTGGACCCGGTCCTTGGCGCCCTTGGGCAGCGAGACCTCCTGGATCGCGTCGACCTCGTCGCGCAACCGCTCGACGGCGGCCGTGAGCGAGTCCACCTCGGCCTCGTCGGTGTGGATCCGGTCCACCAGTTGGTGGCGCTCCCGCTCGGCCTGCGGAGCCGCGGCATGCACCTTCATCGCGGCGACCATCAAAATCATCGCGATCAGCGCGACGCCGACCACGGCCAGCACGCGGGCCAACGGGCCCTTGTTCATCCCGGTGTCGCCGCGCACCGCACGGCGGGCCGTGGCCTCCGCGTAGCCCGCGTCCAGGCTGTTCGTCATCATGTCCACGAGCAGGGACATCGAGGCGTCCGGCCGCCTGTACCGGCTCGTGCCTGGTGTCTCCCGCGATGACATGCGCCCCATCGTTCCATGCCCGACGGAGTGCTCGACGCAGGGTCCGACACCGGTTCCGGCCGCGGATCGCAGCAGGCGATCCACGGCCGGGGAAGACCCTACAAGACCGTTGCCGGGCCCGCTCGGGTCGGCGGGCCCGGAGCGTGCGGTCAGTCGCCCGCGTGTTCCACGACCCGGCTCCACTCGTCCAGGAGTTCGTCCGCGGCGTCGTCGTCCGGGCCCTCGGCCCACACGTGGGTGACCGCCTCGGCCGGGTCCGGCAGCACCAGCGCCCAGCGGCCGTCGGCCTCCACGACCCGCACGCCGTCGGTGGTGTCGATCTCGCGGTCGCCCGCCGCCTCCACGACCCGGCGCATGACCATGCCCTTGGCCGCCCACGGCGTCGGCACGTCCCGCCGGCGCACGTGGGCGCGCGGGATGCGCGCGTCGATCTGGCTCAGCGTCAGCTGGGTCCGGGCGACCAGCCCGATCAGCCGGACGAACGCGGCCGTGCCGTCGAAGACGGTGCTGAACTCGGGGATCACGAACCCGCCGCGGCCGTCACCGCCGAAGATCGTGTCGTCGGACATGGCCACCCGCGCGAGGTCGTCCGGCGACGTGGTGGTCCACTGCACCTGGACCCCGTGATAGGCGGCGACCTGCTCGGCGATCCGGGTCGTGGTCACCGGCAGCGCGATCTTCCCGCCGCCGCGCTCGGCCGCGACGCAGTCCAGCAGTACCAAGAGCGCGCGGTGGTCGTCGATGATCCGCCCCCGCTCGTCCACCAGCGACATGCGCTCGCCGACCGGGTCGAACCGCACGCCGAAACCGGACTTGGAGGAGGCCACGATCTCGCCCAGCCGCAACAACCCCTCGTGCCGCTCGTCCGCGGTCTCGGTGGGCCGGGCGTCGTCCAGGCCGGAGTTGACGGTGAGTGCGTCGATGCCCAGCCGGCCCAGGATACTGGGCAGCAGCAGGGCGGCGTTGCCGTGCGCGGCGTCCACCACCACCTTGAGCCCGGACTCGGGCACGCCGGTGATGTCCAGGGCCTTCAGCAGCGAACCCGAATAACTGTCGAACGGTCGTGCGGGGAAGGTCAGTTCGCCGATCTCGCCGGGGAACGCGCGGCGATACTCCTGGCGGGAGAAGACCCGGTCGAGCTTGCGCTGGGCGGCCTGCGACAGGTCCGCCCCGCGCTCGTCGAAGAACATGATGTCCACCGAGTCCGGCACCCCCGGCGTGGTGCGGATCATGATCCCGCCGGCCGAGCCGCGCGCGGTCTCCTGACGGGCCACCGGCATCGGCACGTTCTCCAGGTCGCGCACGTTGATCGCGGATGTCTGGAGCGCGGAGATGACCGCCCGCTTGAGCGCCCGGGCGCCGCGCGAGTGGTCACGCGCGGTGGTGACGGTGGCGCCCTTCTTGAGCGTGGTGGCGTAGGCGCCTGCCAGGCGCACCACCAGCTCGGGGGTGATCTCGACGTTGAGGATGCCGGAAACCCCACGCGGGCCGAACAGGTACTTCTGCCCGCGCGACTCCCAGATCACCGACGTGTTGACGACCGCGCCGGCCTCGATCGTCTTGAACGGGTAGATCCGCACGTCCCCGGAGACCAGGGACTCCTCCTCGATCAGGCACTCGTCGCCGATCACCGCGCCCTCTTCGATCCGGGCTGCGCGCATGACGTCGGTGTTCTTGCCGATCACGCAGCCACGCAGATTGGTCTGCGGGCCGATGTAGACGTTGTCGTGCACGACCGCCTTGTGCAGGAAGGCACCGCGCTTGACCACGACGTTGGAGCCGAGCACGGTGTGCTCGCGGATCTCCACGCCGCCCTCGACCTTGGCGTAGTCGCCGATGTACAGCGGGCCCTTGAGGACCGCGTCCCGGTCCACCTCGGCGCCCTCGGCGACCCATACGCCCGGGGAGAGCTCGAAGCCGTCGACGTCCACGTCGACCTTGCCGGTGAGCACGTCGGCCTGCGCCTTGAGGTAGCTCTCGTGCGTGCCCACGTCCTCCCAGTAGCCCTCGGCGACGTAGCCGTAGATCGGCTTGCCCTCCTTGAGCAGCTTCGGGAACACGTCGCCCGACCAGTCCACGGACACGCCCGCGGCGACATAGTCGAAGACCTCGGGCTCCATCACGTAGATGCCGGTGTTGACGGTGTCCGAGAAGACCTGACCCCAGGTCGGCTTCTCCAGGAATCGGTCCACCCGACCCTCGTCGTCGATGATCGTGATGCCGAACTCGAGGGGGTCGGGCACCCGGGTCAGGCATACCGTGACCATCGCGCCCTTGGCCCGGTGGTACTCCACCAGCGCGGTGAGGTCGAAGTCGGTGAGCGCGTCGCCGGAGATGACCAGGAACGTGTCGTCCTTGAGCGCCTCCTCGGCGTTCTTGACGCTGCCCGCGGTGCCGAGCGGGGTTTCCTCGTTCGCGTATGTCAGGGTCATCCCGAGTTCTTCGCCGTCGCCGAAGTAGTTGCGCACGAGCGACGCGAGGAACTGCACGGTGACCACGGTCTCGGAAAGCCCGTGCCGCTTCAGGAGCCGCAGCACGTGCTCCATGATCGGCCGGTTCACCACCGGCAGAAGCGGCTTGGGCATGCTGGAGGTCATCGGGCGCAGGCGGGTGCCCTCGCCTCCGGCCATGACGACGGCCTTCATCGGTCTCGTCCTCCTATCGCGTCACACCACCCGCACCCACGGCGGAACTGCCGGGGCCGGGTGGCGTGCCTTCAGTACGTGGTGATCGCCTTGGTGTCCGGCGATCCCTGCGCTACCCGGCGGTCGCTGCGCGACTCGCCTTGTCCGCGGCCACGAGGCGTTTGGCCTGGGCTGCGTAGAGGACTCCTGCCCACCAGTACAGCGCAGTACCCCACCAGGCGAACGCCCATCCGAAGATCGCGGCGAGAGTTGCGACACGTCCGGTGCCGTCGCTGAGCAGCAACAGCGGGAACGCGTACATCAGATTGAAGGTCGCGGCCTTGCCGACGAAGCTGACCGAGAGCGCGCCATAGCGGTGGCGGCGCAAAATCAGCAGTACCACGCCCATGAACAGTTCGCGGCCCAGGATGATCGCGGTCAGCCAGATCGGCAGGATCTCGCGCCAGGTCAGGCCGACCAGGGTGGCCAGCACGTAGAGCCGGTCCGCGGCCGGGTCCAGGATCGCGCCGACCTTGCTGACCTGGTTCCACCTGCGGGCCAGCTTGCCGTCGAGGTAGTCGCTGATCCCGCTGAGCATGAGCAGCGCCAGTGCCCACAGGTCGTGCTTGGGGCCGCCGAATTCGGGCGCCAGGATGAGCCACAGGAAGACCGGGACGCCGAGCAGGCGCGCGAAGCTGAGCGCGTTGGGGATCGTCAGGACCCGGTCGCTGGGAGCGTCCACGCCGCCGTCCCGGGGCTGCGGCGGCGCCGCGTCCACGTGGGCCTCCACGGGGCCTCTGCTTTCTGCCGGTGGGCCTTCTCGTACTGGGTCCGACTCGTTCGGTATGCGCTGTCCAGCCTAGTGACGCACGGATCCGCTGCTCACCGGGTCCGGGTCCGGGTCCGGGTCGGGCGTGGACGGCTCGGCGACCGGCTCGGCGAGCGTGGGCAGCGGGGTACGATCGCGCAGGATGCGCCAGACCAGGATCAGGGTCAGCGCGATACCGGCGAACAGGTAGCCGTTGCCGAGCACGAACTCGATCGGCGTCCAGTGCCGTTCCCGGCCCTCGTCCCGCGGGGCGAGCCAGATCAGGCCCCAGGGTTGGAGGGTGCGCGAGCCATCCCAATCGCCGTACACGTTCAGCCGCATCGGCCACGCGGCGAAGAACACGAAGAACGTGCCGGTCAGCCACCACCACAGTGGTCGGGCGCGGGTCAGCGCGGTGTGCGCGAGAAGGACGAACGCGGGCACCACCCAGACCCAGTGATGCGACCACGAGATGGGCGACACGATCAGCGACAGGCCGCCGGTGATCACCACGCCGACCAGTTCGTGGCCGCGCAGCGAGGCGCGGGCGGCGGCCACCAGGCCGAGCGCGCCCACCAGTAGGCAAAGCAGGAACCACAGCGCCGAGGCCGCACCGCCGTCACCGAGCATCCGGGTGAACATGCCCTGCACGGACTGGTTGTTGAGGGTGCCCACGCTGAGCTTGTCGTTGACCTTGCCGCTGATCGACGCGAGGTGCGACCAGTAGTAGACGGACGCGGTCGGCGCGGCGGCCAGGCCCACCAGGATGGTCCCCAGGAACGCGCCGCCGGCCACCGCGGCGGCCCGGAACCTGCGGGTGATCAGCAGGTAGACGATGAAGATCGCGGGGGTGAGCTTGAGCCCGGCCGCGATGCCGACCCCGATGCCCTTGTATCGGCGGCTGTCCGGGAGCCCCAGGTCGAGCACGATCAGCGCCAGGAGCAGCAGGTTGATCTGCCCCCACACGAGCGTCCACTCCACCGGCTCCAGCCACAGCACCACGGCGAAGGTGGTCGCGCTGACGCCGAACCGGCCCAGGCCGCGTCGGTAGCCGAGCATGCCCCACGCGGACCAGACCACGGCGAACAGCGACAGCAGGTTCACGATCGCCATGAACCACTTGAGACCGGCGAAGCCCAGCGGCAGCAGGATGTAGAAGAGCAGCCCGGACAACGGCGGGTAGATGAACGGCAGTTTGTTGTCGTTCCACTTGCCGTAGTTCTCGGTATAGATCGCGTCGCCGTCGCGGAACGCGTGCGCGGCGTCGTGGTAGACGCTCAGGTCGAGCATGTGCCACATGTCGCGGCGGCCGAGGTGGGTCCACAACACCCACAGACCGAGCGACAGCGCCAGCAGGAGGCCGCCGACGAGCGCGACACGACCCGGTCGACGGGGTTCCCGGCTGCGCTCGTGCCCGAACGGGACGCGGGGCGCGAGCGTCAGGAGCTCGCGGCAGGAGGTCACGAGCACGTGGGGGAAGGACATGTCGGTCGGGGACTCCACAACTGCACGGTTCAATGGGCGCCTGGCCGGGTGGCGCCGGGTCAGGATATCCACACGGTCGGATCGGCCCCGCCCGGTGCCTGGTTGCCGGGAACCGGCGAATGCTCCCGAAGGCGACTCGGGATGCTTCAGGCCCTGGCCGGAGCCGGGGTGGTGTTGCCCGGGGCCGTTCGGCCCAGCGGTTCCGGCGGGTCGAGCGTAACGGCTTCCGCGGTGCGACTCGCCCATTTTCGTCGGGCCGCCGGCACGCCCACCGCGATCGTGATCTGTGCAGCGAGCCCGGCCAGAGTGTACGCGTCGGCGAGCACCGGATCCCACCCGGCGAGCCAGTCGCGACCGTCGCCGTCGGGGATCTGCCGGATCAGCCCGGTCGGGACCGGGAGTTCCACCCGACGACCGGGGACCGCGACGGTCGGCGCGACCGGGGCGAGCGCGGCCGGCCCGTCCGGGATCCGGATCCGGATCCGGCCGAATCGGCGGCGGGTGGTGGCGGCCGATGTCACGACCAGGACGGCGCAGTGCCGGGAGACGTCCGAGTTCGCGCCGGGTGCGACATGACGTCTCGGGCATGGACCTGATCGTGCCATCGGACGCGCCCGCCCGATTACTCCGTACTACTCCGCTTGGGTCACATTGCTGTGCTCTTGCGACGATTACCGGGCATTGGTGCGGCTTCGCCGGCTACGCCCGGTTCTCCCCCGGCTTCGCCTCCCGCTTGTCCTCCTGCGCGCGGGCCCGCGACCGTCCCACCTCGGCGTAGAACCGGAGCACGTCGAGGTCGTCCACCGAGCCGGGATTGACCGCGTCCTCCAGCCGACGGCCCTGGAGCAGCTTCTTGACCGGGATCTCGATGCGCTTGCCGGTGAGGGTGTGCGGCACACCCGGCGCCGCGATGATCTCGTCCGGCACGTGGCGCGGCGAGACCTCCTCGCGGATCACCGTGCGGATCCGAGCCTTGAGCGCGTCGTCGAGGGTGTGTCCGGGCGCGGTGACCACGAACAGCGGCATCCAGTAGCCGCCGTCGGGCAGTTCCAGGCCCACCACGAGCGACTCGCGCACCTCGGGCAGGCGTTCGACCGCCTCGTAGATGTCGCTGGAGCCCATCCGCACGCCCTGCCGGTTCAGCGTCGAGTCGGAGCGGCCGTGCACCACGATGGTGCCGCGCTCGGTGAGGGTGATCCAGTCGCCGTGCCGCCACACGCCCGGGTAGGTGTCGAAGTAGCTGGCCCGGTAGCGCTCGTCCTGGGGGTCGTTCCAGAAGTACACCGGCATCGAGGGCATCGGCTGGGTGATCACCAACTCGCCCACCTCGTCCACCACCGGTCGGCCGGCCTCGTCCCACGCCTCGACCGCGCAGCCCAGCGCACGGCACTGGATCTCGCCGAGGTACACCGGCAGGTCCGGGCTGCCGCCGACGAAGGCGCTGCACACGTCGGTGCCGCCGCTGACCGAGGCCAGCCACGTGTCCGCGCCCACCGCGTCGTAGATCCAGCGGAAGCCGTCCGGCGGGAGCGGCGAACCGGTGGTACCGATCGCCCGGACCCGGCTCAGGTCGTGGGTCGCGCGCGGGGTCAGCTCGTTCTTGCGGCAGGCCATCACGTACGCGGCGGAGGTGCCGAACCAGGTCGCCTTCGCCCGCTCGACCACGGTCCACTGCGCGTCGGGGCCCGGGTAGCCGGGGCTGCCGTCGTAGAGCACGATCGTGCTGCCCGCGAGCAGGCCGCCGACCAGCATGTTCCACATCATCCAGCCGGTGGAGGTGTACCAGAAGAACCGGTCGTTCGGGCCCAGGTCGAGCTGGAACGCGGCCTGCTTGAGGTGTTCGAGCACGATGCCGCCATGGCCCTGGACGATCGCCTTGGGCAGGCCGGTGGTGCCGGAGGAGTACAGAATCCACAGCGGGTGGTCGAAGCCGACCTGCTCGAAGTCGAAGTCGGCAACGGCCGCGTCGCGCCCGATCACCTGGGCCCACGGGAGCACGTCGGCCGGCGCCGGCTCGTCGAGCAGCGACACATGCAGCACGTGTCGCACGGTCGGCAGGCCCTCGCGTAGATCGGCGACCACGTCGGCGCGGCGGATCTCCTTGCCGCCGTAGCGGTAGCCGTCCACCGCGATCAGCACGACCGGCTCGATCTGCTGGAACCGGTCGAGCACGCTGCGCGCCCCGAAGTCGGGCGCGCAGGCCGACCAGACCGCGCCGATGGACGCGCACGCGAGCAGCCCGATCACCGCGTGCGGGGTGTTGGGCACATAGGCCGCCACCCGGTCGCCGGGTTGCACGCCCAGCTCGCGCAGGGTCTCCGCACACGAGGCGACCTGGCGGCGCAGCTCGGCCCAGGAGATCTCGCGCGGGAGCAGTTCCTCGTCCAGGTACACGATCGCGGCCCGCTCGGGGTCGCCGTCCGCGGCGTGCCGCAGCACCTGCTGCGCGTAGTTGAGGCGGGCGTCGGGGAACCAGCGGGCGCCGGGCATGGTCCGCTCGGCCAGCACCACCTCCCGGTCGCCCAGGTCCAGCTCGAACCAGTCGCACAGCGAGGCCCAGAACGCCTCGGGCTCGGTGGTCGACCAGGCCCACAGTTGTGCGTAGTCTTCGGCCCGGACGCCGCGTTCGGCGCCGAGCCACTCGCGATAGCGGGTGACCGCCGCGGCGGCGACCCGTTCGGCCGACGGCTGCCACAGCAGTTCGGCCCGCTCGCTCGATTCCGTCATGTCGTAAGTCCCCTCCGCGCGATGTGCCCCCCGACCCTGCCATCTCGCGCCCCGGCGCGCATCCCCCGGGCGGGTCGCAAAAGGATCTTCGTGGACACTCTGGACGCGCCGCGCCGAACGCGGGATGTTACCGACGGGAAACAAGTCCGGCAGAGGAGCCCGCATGCCCACCACGGACGGCACCGCCACGGACCGCGAGCGCGTCGCGGAGCGGCTGCTCGCCGCGTCGCACGCGCACGCGTTCGACCCGATCACCGACATCGACTGGGACGCACCGCTGGTCGACGGCGCGTTCTTCCTGCCCGCACACCGGGTCAGCCTGTACGGCACGCCGATCTGGGAGCGGATGAGCGAGCGGCAGCGGATCGATCTGTCCCGGCACGAGGTGGCCTCGATGGCCAGTGTCGGCATCTGGTTCGAGGTCGTGCTGATGCAGTTGCTCATCCGGCACGTCTACGACCGTCCGCTGACCTCGCGACACGTGCAGTACGCGTTCATGGAGATCGCCGAGGAGTGCCGGCACTCGACCATGTTCGGCACCTTGATCGACAAGCTGGACTGCCCCGAGTACGGGCCCGGGCCGTACGCGCACATGGCGGCGCGGGTGATGAAGACGCTCGGCTCGGGCGTGCAGGCCTTCGCGATGGCGTTGATCGCCGAGGAGGTCCTGGACACGATGCAGCGCGAGATGATGGCCGACGAGTCGCTCCAGCCGATCACCCGACAGACCGCGCGCATCCACGTGGTCGAGGAGGCCCGGCACGTGCGTTACGCACGCGACGAGGTGGCCCGCGGCGCGCCGCACATGTCGCGGACCGAGCGGGCGATCACCCGCCTCGCGCTGGCCCGGGCCGCGCACATCATCGCCACCCGCCTGGTGCACCCGGGCGTGTACACGGCGGTGGGCCTGGACGCGGATCGGGCGTGCCGGGCGGCGCGGGCGAATCCGCACCGGCTGGACGCCCTGGGCCACTGGTCGCGGCGGCTGATCGCGTTCTACGACGAGCACGGCCTGCTCGGCGGACCGGGGCAACGGTTGTGGCGGGCCTCGGGCCTGATGGGACGTCAGATATAACGTCGGGCCGGGCGCCCGGGCGCCGGCGGGTGTGACCGTAAATACCCCGGTCGGGTTGGCGCACGGAACTGACGATCCGTCAGACTGTGGTCCGTACACACATCGGACGAGACGGCCAGACGAGTTGGAGGGCCCCGTGACGAAGGACCACAAGCCCGTGGTCCCCGGTTGGTTCACCACGTCCGGGGAGGACTTCTCCCTCCTCGGCACCCGGTGTACCGCCTGTGGGACCGTGTTCTTCCCGCGCCAGGAGACGTTCTGCAGCAACCCGGCGTGTGCCGGCTCCGAGTTCGCCGAGGTGCCGCTGTCCCGGCGCGGCACGGTGTGGTCCTACACGAACGCCGGTTACCGCCCGCCGGCCCCGTTCGTGTCCGACCCGGACACCGAGTGGCATCCGTTCACCATCATCGCGGTGCGCCTGGAGGCCGAGGGCCTGATCGTGCTCGGCCAGGGCGCGCCCGGGGTCGGCGTGGACGACCTGAAGGTCGGTGTCGAGGTCGAGATCGTGCCCGGCGTGCTGTACGAGAACGACGAGCACGTCTACACGACGTGGAACGTGCGGCCCGTGGAGGTCAAGGCATGAGCACCGACCGCGAGATCGTCGTCCTGGGTGCGGGCATGCACCCGTGGGGCAAGTGGGGCCGCAACTTCGTCGAATACGGCGTCAAGGCCGCGCAGGACGCGCTGAAGGACGCCGGCCTGGCCTGGCGGGACATCCAGTTCGTGGCCGGCGCGGACACCATCCGCAACGGCTACCCCGGCTTCGTCGCGGGCGCCACCTTCGCCCAGGCGCTCGGCTGGACCGGCGCGCGCATCTCCAGCTCCTACGCGGCCTGCGCATCCGGCTCGCACGCGATCGCGAGTGCCCGCGCGCAGATCCTCGCGGGCCTGTGCGACGTCGCACTCGTGGTCGGCGCGGACGCGGCCCCCAAGGGCTTCTTCGCGCCGGTCGGCGGCGACCGCCCGGACGACCCGGACTGGGTGCGCTTCCACGTGCTCGGCGCGACCAACCCGGCCTACTTCGGGCTGTACGCGCGGCGCCGGATCGACCTCTACGGTGCCTCGGTCGAGGACTTCGCCCGGGTCAAGGTCAAGAACGCGCGCAACGGGCTGGCCAACCCGAACGCGCGCTACCGCAAGGCGTTCACGATGGAGGACGTCGCGGCGTCGCCGATCGTGTGCGACCCGCTGCGCCTGATGGACATCTGCGCCACCTCCGACGGCGCGGCGGCGGTCGTGTTGTGCAGCAAGGAGTTCGCCGCCCGACACACCACCTCCCCGGTGCGGATCTCGGCGGTCTCCACGGTCACTCCGACCTTCCCGAGCGCGCTGATCGAACTGCCCGACATCGCCACCGACTCCTCGGTGGCGGTGGCCCCGAACGAGTTGTCCTTCCGCGCGTCGCTGGCACACGCGGCCTACCAGGAGGCGGGCATCGGCCCGGAGGACCTGAGCCTGGCCGAGGTCTACGACCTGTCCACCGCGCTGGAGCTGGACTGGATCGAGGACCTGGGCATCTGCGCGCGCGGCGAGGCGGAGAAGCTGCTTCGCGACGGCGCGACCGAGATCACCGGCCGGATCCCGGTGAACGCCTCCGGCGGCCTGGGCTCGTTCGGCGAGGCGGTGCCGGCCCAGGCGATCGCCCAGGTCTGCGAACTCACCTGGCAGCTGCGCGGCGAGGCGGGCGAGCGCCAGGTGCCCGGCGCGACGGTGGGCATCACCGCCAACCAGGGCCTGTTCGGACACGGTTCGTCGATCATCGTCACCCGGTAGCGCCGGCTCGGGTTCACCGAAACGGTCTCGGGGTCGACGGGTCCTCGGCACTGCCGACCCCGTCGACTCCGGGATCGTTTCCGTTTCAGCGGAGGGTTGTATGGGATTTCCGGACGACATCGGCGTGGTCGACCTGCTGATGGGCCTGCCCAACCGCGATCGGCGCTGGTGGGCGACCGCGATGGCGGGCACGTTGCGGGACCAGGACAGCCGGACCGGGATGACCCATCCGGCCGGGTACATGTTCAAGGACCTGCCCGAGATGGAGCGCACCGATTCCTCGGCCGAGGACCTGCTGCGCGAGATGGACCGGTTCGGCGTGGAGAAGGCGCTGATCCCGGTCTCGTTCGAGGACGAGGACACGCTGGAGGCGGTACGCCGGCACCCGGATCGGCTGCTCGGCAGCTTCCAGGTCGATCCCACCGACGTGATGGCGGGCGTGCGCGGGCTGCGCCGGGCGCGCGAGGAGGCGGGCGTGCTGGCCGCGACCTTCTTCCCGTGCGGGTGCACACCCCCGGTGCCGATCGACGACCGGCTGGCCTATCCGCTCTACGCGACCTGTGTCGAGCTGGGTCTGCCGGTGTTCGTGAACGCGGGCATCCCCGGGCCTCGGGTGCCGGCCGCCGCGCAGGAGGTGATGCGCTTCGACCGGGTCTGCTACGACTTCCCCGAGCTCACGGTGGTGATGCGGCACGGCGGCGAGCCGTGGTGCGACCTGGCGGTCAAACTGATGCTCAAGTGGCCGGGGCTGCACTGGTCCTCGTCGGCGTTCGCGCCCAAGCACTACCCGCGCGCGATCGTCGACTACGCGAACACGCGCGGGGCCGACAAGATCTGCTACGCGGGCTACTTCCCGTACGGCCTGACCCTGGATCGCATCTTCGCCGAGTTGCCCGGTGTCGGGTTCAAGGATGAGGTGTGGCCGAAGTTCCTGCGCACCAACGCGCTGCGGATCCTGGGCCGGTAACCGGCCGACCGGCGGGCGCAGGGCCACCCGGCACGCCGATCAGCCGGCCGTCGGCGCCAGTGCCAGCGCCGCCTCGATCGGGTCGGCGTTCGGGCGCGGGTCGACGACCGCCAGGACCGGGACCGTGACACCCGCCTCGACGTAGCGGGCGATCCCCGCCCGGCACTTCGCCGGGCTGCCGTGCACGATCAGGTCGTCCACGACCGCGTCCGGAACCAGTTCCAGGGCCCGTTTGCGGTCGCCCTCCGCCCAGGCCGCCCACATCGGCGCGAGTTCCTCGCCACGCCCGAGCCAGCGGTGGAAGTCGGCGTACACCGGCACGGTCAGGTAGCTCGTGATCATCCGCCGGCCGATCGCCCGTGCGGTGTCCCGGTCCTCGATCGGCAGCACGAAGATCCGCGCGACGATCTCCTTGTCCGGTCCGCCCTCGTGCACGTACGGCACCACCCGCTTCACGTCCTCGGCGGAGAGCCAGTTCAGGATCGCGCCGTCCGCCTCCCGCCCGGCCAGGCGCAGCATCCCCGGGCGCAGCGCCGCGACCAGGATCGGCGGCGGGCTCTGCGGCGGCCGGGACAGCCGGAAGCCGCGCACCGCGAAGGTCTCGTACTTCTCGGTCACCTTCTCCCCCGCGAACGCCGCGCGCAGGAACCGTACGGTGTCGCGCACCCGCTGGTAGGGCCGGTCGAAGCTCGCGCCGTTCCAGGACTCGACGATCGGCGCGGAACCGGCGCCCACCCCCAGGCGGAATCGGCCCGGAGCCACCTCGGCCAGCGCCGCGGCGGTCATCGCCAGCGTCGCCGGGCCGCGCGTGTAGGGCGAGACGATCGCGGTGCCCAGGCGCACCTCGGGGTCGGCCAGTGCGGCGACGGTGAGCGGCGTGAAGCCGTCGAGGCCATCCACCTCGGCCGACCAGATGTCGGTGTAGCCGGCCGTGCGCAGTTCGCGGATCAGGCGCGGGTGCTCGGCGAGCGGGGCATTCAGCGGGACGGTGATGCCGTGGGCGGGCGGGCTCATGCGTACTCCTCCGCAGTCCTGATGGTCCATCAGGACTACCACAGCCGGCGAGCCCGGGACCGGCGGCCCGGCCGGGGCTCGTCGGGTGGCCGAGGCGTGTGCGGCGTTCGGCGCCGACTTCGCGCTCGGGATGGTCATGTTGTCGCCCGACGCACGCTGCGCGGACCTGTTCGCCCGCTGCGCCGAGATCATCGCGCAGGCCGGGGCGCGCGGCGGTCGAGTTCCTGCCCTTCACCCCGATCGCCACGATCGCCGACGCCCGCACCCCGGTGGCACACGCCGGGACCGCGAACTCCGGTGTCCCGGTCGACGCGTGGCACTTCTTCCAGGGCCCGGACACGTGGGCCACGCTCGCCGAGCTCTCGGTCGCCGAGATCGCCCATGTGCAGATCGACGACCACCCGGAACTGCTGCCGGCGGGCCCGGATTTCCATCCGGAGTGCATGTCGCGCCGGGTCATGCCGGGCGACGGGGTGTTCCCGGGCGTGTTCCGGGACGCGTTGTCGGCCAAGGGGTACCGACGGACCGGTCGGCGTCGAGGTGATCGATGCCGGGCTGGTCGCGCTCGGTGCAGCGGAGTACGCGCGGCGCCACGCGGGCGGCGGTACGGCGACCCTGGACCTGACGGATGGTCAGGCCGGTGGTTCGTCGGGGACGTGCGACTCGGCCACCATCGTCGGTTCGGCGGACGGACAGGGTGCGGACGGGCAGGGTGCCGATGCCCGGGAGGCGGCTGCGGACCGGGCCCGATCACCGTCGGGGTGCGGCGTGTTGCCCCCGCCGGGCGAAGCACACCGACCGGGCGTCACAACCCCTGATCGGGCGCGTCCCGCGGCGCCGTCGCCTGAAAGGCCGCGAACAGCGGTACGTAGCCGGACGCGTCCATCACCACACACGCGAAGGGCCGGTCGAAGGCCACCCGCCGCCGGGCCGGTTCCGGCTCGTGGCTCATCCAGTCCAGGGTGATCGTGGTCACCGAGGTGGCCTCGACACCCTCCTCGGCGATCCGCAGCAGCGACTCCTGGACCACCTGGTCGATCCGCACCGGCTCGTTCGTCATCGCGCCGAAGTCCGCGTCGTCGGTCAACGCGGTCTCCACCCCCAGATCGATCAGATGCGGCACCACATCCAGCCGGGTGCGCAGTTCGAAGCGTGGCAGCCGCACCTCGACGTCCTCGCCCTCGTACGCCTTTCCCGTGTCGCGCGGCGCCCACGCGGCGGTGATCACCGACGCCGGCGGCGCATGCTCCGGGCCGAGCGCGAACCGCACCCGGGCGGACTGCTCCCCCGCGCACAGCAATTCGACCACGGTGACCTCGCCGTCCCGGCCGGAAATCGCCCACACGTCCGCGGCCGGCACCTCGCGCTGCATCGTCGGCACGCGGGTGTGCGTACCGTCCGCGGCGTGGAAGTGCAGGTCGTGCGTCCTCGCCACGTCGAACTCCTCGCGCCAGCGGGCCCGCAGCGCGAGCGCGTTGATCAGGACCACGCGAGTCGATGCGTCGAGTTCGACGGGTATCCGCTCGATCAGCCCGTCGGTGGCCCGCGCGACCCACGCGTCCAGCTCGTCCTGCGCCCGCAACGCGCCGAACCCGATCTCCGGCAGCGCCGCGCGGAAGCCCTCGCGCAGCGGCGACACGCTCCACACCCCGGTCGCCACCGCCAGCGCCTCGGTGCCGGCCAGATCACGCGCGGCCGCGCTCACCACCGGCGCCGACTCGCGCCACGCCAGGCCGACCAGATCGGCGAGTTCCTCCGCGGTGTCGCCCTCCGCTCCGGTGGCCACCGCCGCGAGCGCGAGCCACAGACCGGTCGGCGAGCACACCACGTCGCCGCCGGCCGCCCGCACCCGGGGGTCGCTCAGCATCGAGTCGAGCCAGCGCGAGGCCAGTTCCCTTACGGTGCCCGCGTGTTCACGCAGAGCCGGTTCCATCTGATCACCTTCGTCGTCGCCGCGTCGTCGCTGCCCGGAGTTGTTCGGTGTCCCCCGGCCGGAGGGATGTATTCCTCCCGACCGTAGTGTCGTGTGCCATGAACGACTTCGGCGGGGACCTGGAGCTGCGCAGGCTGATCGACCGTCAGGCCATCCACGACGTCGTCCTGCGGTACTGCCGGGGGGTCGACCGGATGGACCTCGACGCCGTCCGCGCGTGCTACCACCCCGACGCCACCGACGAGCACGGCAGCTTCATCGGGACGGTGGACGAATACCTCGCGTGGATCGAGCGATTGCTCCCCCGGTACACCTCGACCATGCATCTCGTCGGCAACCACCTGGTGGAATTCGGCCACGACACGCCCGATCTCGCCCGTTCGGAGACGTACGGAATGGCCTTCCACCGCAGCGCCGACCCGGCGCCGCGCGGCAACCTGATCACCGGCTTCCGCTACATCGACGACTTCGCCCGACGCGACGGCGTGTGGCGGATCGCCCGCCGGGTGGCCACCACCGAGTGGGTCCGGGTCGACGACGCGGCCGGGCAGTGGGCGGTACCCGAGGGCATGCGCACGGGCCGACGGGACCGCACGGACGCGGTGTACGCACCCTTTCCCGCCGACCCGCCCGGTCCGCCCCGCCCTCCCGGCACCAAGCCCTAACCGATCGGCTCCGCCGCGGACTCGGTCGGCCTGCGGAACACCCGGGTCGCGTGGATCTCCCCGACGATCTGCGGCGCGTCCGGCTCCTGCGGCACCGGCAGCCCTGGCCGCAGGTGCTCCTCGACCGAGATGTACTTGAGCCCGGCGCGCAGGTCCGCGTCGTTGCGCAGCCGCACCACCAGCGGAAACTCGGCCAGCGCCGTGGTATCGAACAGGCCGGTCGTGTAGACCAGTTGCACCCCGAGCGCGTCCGCGACCGCGCGTTGCAGCTCCAGCAGATAGGACGCGTTGGCCCGCCCGATCGGGTTGTCCAGGAACAACGTCCCGGCGTGCCGGTGCCGGGCCCGACCACGATCGTTGCTGCGCAGCGCCGCCATCGTGCAGTACAGCGCGATGGCCGCGGTGAGCAGCTGTCCGCCGGAGAACACGTCGCCCATCTGCCCCACCGGCACCCGCTCGGCGCGCAGCACCGAGTCCGGCTTGAGGATCTCCACCTGCACCCCGCGCGGGCGCAGCGCCGCGTGCACGCCGCGCAGGAGCAGCGTCATCCCGTCCCGGCGCACGCCGCCGACCGTGCCGTCCCGACCGCGCTTGATCGTGCGGGTCGCCTCGTCGACCACCTCACCCAGCGCCTCCACCAGGCCCGCCGCATCCGGTTCGTCGAACCGGATGCGCAGGAACTCCTGGCCGGACCACTCGCCGAGTTCCTCCGGCAGCCGGGACAGCCGCTGCGCCGCGCGCAGCGTGGTCAGCGCGGCCTCGACCATGCCGCGCATCCGGTCCACGATGCTGTCCCGGTTGCGCTCGATCTGGCGCAGTTCGTCGGTGAGTACCCGCAGGCGCGGGGCGAACGCGGCCGACCAGGCGGGCGCGTGCTCGGCCAGCGCGGCCGGCGGCAGTTCCCGGATCTGCTGCCGGGCGGGCATCCGGACCTGCTCGAACCGGGTCGCGCCCGCATGCCGCACGAGCGTCTCGGTCCGCTCCCGCACCTGCGCCTCGGCTGCGGACAGGTCGGCCGCGGCGGCACGCAGCGCGCGCCGGCATGTGGTCGCCGCGTCCCGCGCGTCCGCGACCGGGCCCGCGAACGGCGTGGCGGGCGGCTGTTCGGGGTCCACCGGCACGGCCGGCAGCGTGTCCGTGAGCGAGGCCGCCACCTCGCCGAAGGCGCCCGCCGCATGGTCGGCGTCGGTGTGCTCGCGGGCCAGCCGGCCGTGCGTCTCGCGGGCCGAGGTCAGCGCCTCGGTACGAGCGGCGTGTTCGGCGCCGGCGGCGCGCAGCAGTTCCAGCGCGTGCGCGCCGTCTCGGGGCCGCTGCTCCTCGGGCAGATCCAGGTGATGTGCGCGGCCCTCGGCCGGGGCGTGCCGCTCGACCTCGCCACGCAGTCGGCCCAACAGTTCGCTGGCCGCGTCGGCCCGACCCTCCAGGGTGCGTACGTGGTCCTCGGCGCGGCCGGCCGCGGCCAACCGGGACGGACCGTCGGAGCCGTCGAAGCCGTCCAGGAGCTCGGCCGCCTGTCGGCGCACCTTCGCGGTGAGCCGGTCCAGCGTGCTCTGCGCGGCGGTCTCCTCGCTCTCCGCCCGAGCCTGCTCGGCGCGCAGGTCGGCACCCACACCGACCTTCTCGTACAGCGCGCGGGCCGTACGATACGCCTCGCGCAACGCGGGCAACGACGCACGCGCGGCGGCCTCGTCGGCCGGCGCGTCGGCGACCTGCTCCTCCAGCGCCCCGGTGATCTCGGCCCGCTCCTCGCGCAGCGCACGGGCGGTACGCCTGGCGTCGTCGGCGGAGCGCTGCGCCTGCCGGCGGTCCTCGTCCGCGGTCCGGGCCAGCGTGCGGTCCGCCTCGACGCCCGCCTCGTGTTCGCCGGTCTCCTGTTCCAACTCGCGGATCCGACGCGCCCAACCGGCCCGCTCGCGCAGCCGGAAGGCCAGCCCGGCCAGCGCATCCGCCCGACGGCGCGCGGTCTGCGCGCCGTCCATCCGCCGATCGCGCCGGTCCACGGCCTGCGCCCGGGCCTGCTCGGCGCTCACCGCAGCGATCTCCGCGGCCTCTCCCGCTGCCTGTGCGGCGGCCAGTTCCAGCCGCGCCTCGGTGACCGCCGCCAGGAGCGCGTCGAGCCGGCCCGCCGGACACGCGGCCCGCCACGTCGCCAACCGCCCGGCCAGCGCCCGGTCGCCCTCCAGGCGCGCGGCCCGCACCCGGATCGCCTCTTGTCGCTCGCCCGCCCGACGGCGCAGCGCGTCCCGCTCGGTGTCGGCCGCGCGTTCGTCGTGCATCGCCGGGTTCGGCGGCACCAGGAACGTGTCGGGGCGGTCCCGGCCGGGTTCGAGCAACGCCTGTGGGGTGCCCACCGCGACCGCCGAGCGCGGCAGCAGCGCGGCCTCGGCGAGCACGTCCCTGGCCCGGTCCATCGCGTTGTGCATGGTCACGATGACGCCGTCGACCAGCTCGGGGCGGGCCGCCAGCACCGCGGAATGCCGCTCGGCGGGCACCGACTGGGCCAGGTAGCGCCAACCCGGCAGGGCCGGAATGCCGTGCTCGCCCAGGAGTTCGACCGCGGCCAGCACGTCCGGTCCGGCGGGCAGCAGACCGCCGTCGCCGAGCGCGCCCAGGATCCGCGAGTCGTCGGCGGCGCCGGTGCGCAGTTGGAACAGCGTGCGCTCGCCGTCGGTGACCGCCTCGGCGAGCAGTTCGCGCAGCACGTCGGCGGCCCGGTCGAAGGCCCGTGCGGCCTGCTCGCCGACCGCCTCCTCGGCATCGGGACCGAGCAGTTCGCGCACCCGCGGATCGGCCGCGAGCACCGCCGCGTTCGCGTGCACGGCGGCCAGGTCGGCCTCGGCCACACCCAGCCGGTCCGCCGCCCGGGCCGCGGCCAACTCGGCCCGCCCACGCGCCGACTCGGCCTCGCGCACGCCCGCGGCGAGCTGTTCGGCGCTCGCCCGGGCCTCGGCCCACGCGGCGGAGGCGGCCTTCTCCTCGTCCGAGGCGCGCGCGGCGGATTCGGCCGGATCGCCGTCGTCGTCGATCCAACCCGCCTGGACCGCAAGATCGAGTTCGGCGCCCACCTCGGCGAGCCGGCCGCGCAGGTGTGCCGCCTCGCTGCGGGTGCGCTGCGCCTCGGTCGCCGCGGTGGTGGCGGCCCGCTGGGCCCGCTCGCCGCGCTCCTGGAGCTCGGCGGCCCGGCGTTCCTCGGTGTCCGCCCGGCCCTCGG
>NZ_JBEXCV010000159.1:0-19837 GCF_040605455.1 Embleya sp. NPDC005575
CCCGAGGAGTCGTCAGTTACCTTGCGAGTCATGCCGGACGCCGACGACGAGCCTGGCAGCAACCCGACCCGGGCCGCAGTCCAACAATCACAGTTCCCTTGTTCGCGCCCGACTCCGCCCGCCCGGCCGACAACCACAGCGTCATCATCGAATTCCTCGTCGACGACGTGGACGGCGTGCACCGGAACCTGACCGGCTTCGTGGAGGACTTCGTCACCGAGCCCACCACGATGCCTTGGGGCAACCGCGCGCTCCTGCTCCGCGACCCGGACGGCAATCTCGTCAACTTCTTCACCCCCGTCACCCCGGCCGCCATCGCGAAGTTCGCTCGCTGACGCCGATGCCGGGGTCCGGGCTCGCCTCGGCCCGGCCGGCGCCCTACCGGAGGCCGCACGGACCGAGCGTGATCGCGGCGTGTTCGATTGCCTGACATGACCGTGGCGCCGCGCGCTGGGCCGGACCGCCGGTCGGCGTCCCGGGGGGTGTCCGGGACGGGCTCGTCGCTGGGACGAGGGCTACCGCGCGGGTTCCGCGGGCGACTCGTCCACGGTGACCGGCGGGCCGGGAGTCGCCGGAGCGGTCCTCGGGCGTCGCTGCGCCGGATCGTGCGTCGTGTGTGCGTCGTAGCGCCGGAACGGGCGCACGGCGAGGCCGCCGACGAGGACCAGGACGACGCAGAGCATGGCGCTCCCCGACCAGGCGATGCCGAGGGTTGTGGTCGTCGCCATGGCTCCCGCGCGAAGATCGCCGAGCCGGGGGCCGCCGGCGACGACGACGGTGAAGACGCCTTGGATGCGACCTTGCATCTCGTCCGGGGCCCGGGTCTGCAGGATCGTCTGGCGGTAGACGGCACTCACCAGATCGGCGGCGCCGGCGAGCATGAGGAAGACGACGGCGAGCCAGAGTGTGTGCGTGAAGCCGGCCAGCGTGATGGCTGTTGCCCAGCCGACCACCGCGAGGGTGAGTGCGACTCCCTGACGTCGCACCCCCGCGATCCACCCGCTGCACAGGCCGGCCAGCAGGGATCCGACGGCGACCGCCGAGTAGAGCAGCCCGATTCCCCCGTGGAAGCGGGTGGCTGCGGCCTCGGGGAACAGGGCGTTCGGCATGGCCAGCACCATGGCGGCGATGTCCACGGCGAACGACATCAGGAGCACCGGACTATCGCCGATGAAGCGAAGGCCCTCCAGCACCGCGAGCACCCCTGTACCGGCCGCGGCTCCCGTCGGTTTGATGGGAGGCAGTCGCAGTGTCGAGTAGAGGGACACGGTGAACAGGAGTGCGTCGGCGCCGTAGGCGTAGGCGAACCCGTGTGGGAACGCGAGGAGAACGCCTGCGACAAGCGGCCCCAGGATCTGTCCGATGTTGCTCACCGTGAAGCTCAGCGTGTTGGCCGCGGGGATCATCTCGTGCGGCACGATGCGGGGGATGATGGCGCCGCGCGCCGATGAGGCAGTGGCGAAGCCGGCTCCCTGAACGGCGACGAGGGCGAGCAGGAGTACCTCCGATCGGGCGTTCAGGAGCGTCTGGGCGAGCAGGGCGATGGTCACCGACCAGGTCACGAGCGAGGACCACAGGCACAGCAGGCGGCGATCGACCACGTCGGCGATGGCGCCGCCATACAGGCCGAACACGAGGATGGGGACGAATCCGGCGAGTCCGGCCAGACCCACGTACAGGGAAGAGTGCGTCATGGAGTAGATCTGGACCGGGACGGTGACCTCGGTGACCATCGTTCCCACCAGCGAGGCGCCCTGACCGATCAGAACGCGCCGATAGGCCGGAACGGCAAGCGGACGCGTGTCCACGGCTGCGCGACGCATACGGGCAGCCATGCCCTTGGGAGTCTTCGGCTCGTTCGTCGCCGTCATCGAGCCGCCGTCCCCGACTTCGTCCCGTGGTGGGCGAATGGCCCCGGCCACGGGCAGGGCCGATGCCGTCGACGACGTGAAACTCTCGGTGCTGTGCTCATGACGCCACGTTGCCATGAGAGCCGATGGCTTTCTTCCATTAATCTGCCTACTTGTGTCGCAGATCAGCCATCAACCGTCGGTCGCGCCCTCGACGGCCCATGCCCACGCCGCCGGCGAGGTCATCGACCGCCACCGGCACGACTACCACCAGCTCATCTACGTCAGCGCCGGGGTTCTCGCCATCCGGACCGAACGAGGAGCCTGGGTGGCCTGCCCGGACCGTGCCGTCTGGATCCCGGCGAAGATCTGGCACGAGCACCGGGTCTACGGACACAGCTCCGTGCACATCCTGGGCTTCGCGTCGGACGACACTCCCCTGCCCGTCGACTCGCCAACGGTTTTGGCCGTGGCCGGTCTGCTTCGTGAACTTTTCATCGCCTGCACCGAACCGGACCTGCCGGCAACCGAGTCGCGGCGACTTCGGGCGGTGTTGAACGATCGGCTGCGCCGAGCCCACGTGCGGCCTCTGACGCTGCCGAGGGCACAGGACCCACGGCTGGCCCACGTCTGCCGGGTGGTCGAGGACGACCTGAGCCGCCCCCGAACCATGGCTTGGCTGGCCCGCCACGTCGGCGTCGGCGAGCGAACCCTCACCCGGCTCTTCCGCACGGAGTTCGGCATGACCTACCCCCGGTGGCGAACCAACACACGGGTCTTCCACGCCATGATCCAACTGGCCGAGGGAGCCACCGTCACCGCAACGGCACACCGCTGCGGCTGGACCACGACCAGCGCGTTCATCGACACGTTCGCCCAGACCATGGGCCGCACGCCCGGCGCGTACCGAGGCGCAGCCCACCGGACCGCCACGACCGGCGCATCGACAGGGGAGCCGGCCCCCCGCCCATGCGACCTCGACTCCCCGGGACCACGGCCCCCGCGGTCATGACCGTTTCGGGCGATCCCACGCCGGCGGCAGCGAATCTTGTTGCCGAAACAGCATGAATGTTTGCCACCCGGCGAGGGTGATCGCAGGCTGGTCGGCATGAGCGAGAACACGTTGGTGCAGGCGAATGGTCGGGTGTGGGACGTCGTGGTGGTCGGGGGCGGTGCCGCGGGGCTGTCGGCCGCGCTGACCCTGGGGCGGGTGCGCCGGTCGGTGCTGGTGATCGACGCGGGCGAGCCGCGCAACGCTCCGGCCTCCGCGGCGCACGGTCTCCTGTCGCGGGACGGGATCGCGCCGCTGGAGCTGCTGCGGCTGGGGCGGGAGGAGGTCGCCTCCTACGGCGGGCGAATCGAGTCCGGCCGCGTCTCGGGGGTGCGTCGCGAGGGCGCGCACCTGGTGGTGACGACCGAGGACGGCGGCCGTGCGGTGGCGCGGCGCGTTTTGGTGACCACGGGGCTGGTGGACGAGCTTCCCGACGTCGCCGGGCTCGCGGAGCGGTGGGGGCGTGATGTGTTGCACTGCCCGTACTGCCACGGCTGGGAGGTACGCGACGCGGCGGTCGGCGTGCTGGCCACCGGTCCGGCGGCGGTTCATCAGGCGCTGATGTTCCGGCAGTTGACGTCCCACGTGATGCTGTTCGCGCACACCGGCGGCGATCCGACCGAGGAGCAGTGGGAGCAACTGGCCGCACTCGGCGTCGACGTGGTCGACGGCGAGGTCCTGAGTCTGGAGGTCGACGACCGGGACCGGCTGTCGGGCGTGCGCCTGGCGTCGGGCCGGTCGGTCCCCGTGGATGCCCTGGTGGTCGCACCGCGGTTCGTGGCGCGCGCCGGGTTCCTCGCCGAGCTGGGCCTCGCGGCGACCGAGCATGCGATGGGGGTGGGCCTGCAACTGGTGGCCGAACCGGGCGGGTTCACCGGCGTCGAGGGAGTGTGGGCGGCGGGCAACGTCACGGACCTGATGGCCAACGTCGCCGTCGCCGCGGCGTCGGGGATACAGGCCGCGGTGGCGATCAACACGGATCTGCTCGGCGCCGACGCGAAGGCCGCGGTCGCCGCCCGCGCCGACGGGGTCTTCGGCGCGGCGACGGAGGCGGAAGTCTCCCGACGGGCACTGGGCGACCGCCGCCACGGTCTGGACTTCCCGCCTCGCCCTCGGCCCGACACAGGCGGGTAGTTGCCGCCGGTGCGGCGAGTCTTGCGCGATTCGGGCGGGCCCGGAGGTGGCTGGTTTCGCCCCGGTGGCCGAACGGGACGAGGAGTTCGACCGGCGAGCCGGCGATGAGCATGGCGGTTGCCCTTCGCCGGCACCGCCGTGTGGCCAGGCCGGGCCGGATGGCCGGGCTCGGGACGCCGATGGGGTGCCGGCCTTCCGGGCCCGGCGGCGTCCCGAGCCCGGCGCTACCTCGCGCCTGCCGGGGGCGGCGCGAGGTCGGGCAGGTGCTCACGGGTGATGAGCGGTTCGACGGGTCCCTGGGACCCGGACGCTGCGCGGATCGGAAGGTGCTCGGCGCGACCCGGCCGCGGAACGGCGAGGTGACGGCGCGCCGGCCGACGGCCGGACACGGGTCGGATGCGGCGGTCTCGGGTGGGGATGGGGGTCTGCGCCGCGGCCGAGTTCGCATCCACCGATGGGCGCAATCCGGCGCGCCGTCGGCCGACGCCCGGGTAACGATGGCAGCGATGCAGAGCTGCGCGGCCGGCACACGGTGCGCACTGGTCGCCAGGAGATGTGAGCACATGACGATCGATCGACGGCGTTTTCTGGCCGCACTGGGTGTCGGCGGCGCGACTGTGGTGACAGCCGGTGGCATGGCGCGAGGCGCGGCATCGGTCCTGCCGGCGTTCGACCGGCGGCCGATGCGGGGCCATGCGGGGCAGCGGGTACCCGGGTTGGTGGCCGGGCCGCCGGACTGGTCGGCGTTGAAGACGCGGCTCGACGGGCAACTGCTGCTGCCGCAGGACCAGGGGTACGGCGTGGCCCGGCTCGGATACAACGAGTTGTACGACGATCAACTGCCGGCGGCGGTGGCCCGCTGCACCTCTGCGGCGGATGTACAGATCTGCCTGGACGCGGCCCGTGGCCACGGCGTACCGATCGCCGCGCGCAGCGGAGGGCACAGCTACCTCGGATACAGCGTGCCCAACGGCGGGCTGGTGATGGATCTGCGGCCGATGGCGCAGGTCCGGGTGCAGTCCGACGGCAAGGTGCGGGTCGGCGCCGGTGCCCGGTTGATCGAGGTCTACGCGGCGCTGGCGCAGGCCGGGCGACTGATGCCGGCCGGCTCCTGCCCGACGGTGGGGGTCAGCGGGCTGGCCCTGGGCGGCGGGGTCGGGGTGCTGACCCGCAAGTACGGACTGACCTGCGATCGGCTGGTCTCGGCCGAGGTGGTCACCGCCGACTCGCGGGTGCTCACCGCCTCCGAGTGTTCCGAGCCGGACCTGTACTGGGCGCTACGCGGCGGGGGTGGCGGCAACTTCGGCGTGGTCACCAGGTTCACCTTCAGCACCGAGCCGGCGCCCGCGCTCACCGTCTTCTCGCTGCGCTTCCCGGCCGGTTCGGCGGCCTCGGTGATCGGGGCCTGGCAGGAGTGGGTCGAGGACGCACCGCCGGAGCTGTGGTCGAACTGCGTGGTCTCCGGCGGCACGCCGCCGACCTGTCGGGTGGGCGGGTGCTACGTCGGGGCGGAGAGTGGGCTGAACCCGCTCCTGGACCGGCTGATCGCCGCCGCCGCGACGCAGCCGACCTCGCGCACCGTGCTGGGCAAGAGCTATCTGGAAACGATGAAGTACATGGCAGGCTGCGCGAACGACACCATCGCGCAGTGCCACCCGACGTTCGAGGGCGGGCGGCTGCCCCGAGCGGCCTTCGTCGCCGTCTCCCGGGTGTTGCCCGCTCCGCTGGACGCGCAGCGCATGGTGCAGTTGATGGCCGGGCGCACCGGGATGGACCTGCTCCTTGACTCCATGGGCGGCGCGGTCTCGCAGCTCGCCCCCGACGCGACGGCCTTTCCCCACCGCTCGGCGCTCGCCACGGCGCAGATCTACGCGAGCACCACTCCCGGCGGCAAGGCGGCGGCCACGGCCGCGGTGGACGCGGTCCGGGACGGGCTCGCGGCGCTGGGCGCGACGGGCGCTTACGTCAACTACATCGACGCGAACCTGTCGGACTGGGGTACCGCCTACTACGACGGGAACCTGTCTCGGCTGAAGTCGGTGTCGCGACACTACGACCCGGACGAGGTGTTCGCGTTCCCCCAGTCGGTGGCGCGGGCCTGATTTCATCACTCCCGCACACCCGTCCGCGTTCGTCTTCGGAGGACGACTCCCTCTCGTTCGCCGATCGGGTTGCTCCGATGACGGGTGGCAGCCACGTTTGCGGCCCGCTTCCCCACCCGCTCCGATTCGTCGACCCGGTGCGGTCCGCATGCGTGGGCGTGGCCGGTCGCCGGATGCTCAGGCGCCGGGGTCCGGTTGCACCGGTTCGGTCAAGTGGGCGCGAACGGCCTCGAGTTGGGCGGCGAACGCCAGGCCCAGGAACAGCGCGATCGAGGTCAGGTAGGCCCACAGCATCAAGGACACGAATGCGCCGAGGGGCCCGTAGACCGAGTCGAAGGAGCCGCTGAGCCGGACGTAGAGGCCGAGCAGCCACGTCAGCAGCACCCACAACACCAGGTACACGGCCGCCCCGAACGCCAGCCAGGTATAGCCGGGTTGGCGGCGACGCGGCGACCAACGAAACACCGCCGACGCCGAGATCAGCGCGAGCGTGACGCCCACCGGCCAGCACAGGACGCCCCACACCGTGCGCTGCGTCTCGCTCCAGCCGTACACGTCGGCGGCGGCTCCGACCATGTCGCGGCCGGCCACGGTCAACACGACGCCGAGGCCGATCGGGACGCCCACCACCACGGTCATCACCGCGGCGCGGCCGTACTTGCGGACGAACGGGCGGTCGCGCTCGACGCCGTAGATGCGGTTCGCGCCCCGCTCGATCTGGCTCATCGCCGTCGCGACGTTGACCAGTGAGAACACCAGCCCCAGGGACAGTGCGACCGCGCTGCCCTCGCCCGCGTCGCGCAGGGTGTCCTGTACGACGGTCGAACTCGGGCCCGTGGACAGCCGACCGAGCACGTCGGAGACGAACCGGCCGAATTTGTCGGTATGCAGGACCCGGGAGAGTCCGACGACGGCGATCGCCAAGGGGACCACGGACAGCACCGTCTGCAATGCGAGCGCTCGCGAATGGGTGAACCCGTCCGCGTACCGAAAGCGGATGAAGGCGTTCCTGACCAGTTTCCACCCGCCGTACCGACGCAGCGTCGCCCACGCCTCGTCCGCGGAGAGTTCCTCGCCCTTCATGTCCCGCGTCTGCGGAACCCTTATCGCTGTGCCCATGGACGGCTTCTGCCCGACAGTCGCGGATGCAGCGCTCCGCGCGAGAGAGTTTCGGAATCGGGCCCGATCGTGCCGCGCCGGCGTGGGCGGGTCGCCACATGGAGACCACCGCAGACACCGGGCTGCGGCCAACCCCCGGGGCGGCCCCGCGCGCACGCGTCGGGAACACCTCGGGATCATGTATGCGGGTCACGGTCGGTAGGGTCGGGGCAGGATGCATCGGGGGCTTCGATGGCACATGCGGGTCGGACTGTGCGGGTGGTGGCGGCGGCGGGAATGGCGTTGATCACGGGGTGTTCGGCGGCCGTGGACCTGGCCGATGCGACCTCCGCGGATCTGTCGGGACTGGGCGACAAGGCGCTGCACGAACGAGTGAGCAGGGCGGTGGACGGTGTTCGCTACGTCCGGATCTCCGACGTGCGGGACAACACCACGAGCGCACGCACCGATGTACATCTGGACATGAAGACGGGCGACTTCACGACCAGCGGGCAGGCGGCGAGCTACACCATCGAGATGATCAACGTCGGCGGGGAGCTCTACGTAAAGGCTTCGCGCACCTACTGGCAGCGGCGTCTCGGGCCCGAACGGGCAGACCTCGTGGCCGCGTTGGACGGCAGGTACGGGCATGCCGCGGCCGACGATCCGGTGCGTACGAAGATGGCGGCGCTGGCCAAGGCGGTCAGTCCCCGCAAGTTCGTGAATGAGTTGACGGAGGCCGATCGACGTGAGGACACCTATGTCGACGGGCGTCGTATGGTCGTGCTCGCGGAGAGCGAAGCGGACGATGCCGCGCGGGTGTACATCCCGACCGACGGCCCGGCGTTGCCCTTCCGGGCGATCTCGAACGATGCCGCGTCGGACGACGGAGCCATCACGTTGACCTGGACGGAGTACGACCGCCCCGTCGAGATCAAGGCGCCTGCGCGCGATCTCGTCGTCGAACTCCCCAACCTCGGCAAGGCACCCGGCCCCACCTTGTGACCGGCGGCCGTTCGCGGCGGAGCACGGGCACGCCCGCGAGCGGATCGTCGCCGAGCGGGGGCGCGGGGGTTGGATCCGCGTGTGCGCGAACGCGCCCTGGGGGCCTGTGAGTGGGCCACGGGCTCATGTTCCGGGAGGCTGCGGCAAGATGGGGGCGTGCCGAGCGAGTCAGAGACGATCGAGCTGAACGAAGACGAACTTCGTGGAATCGCGGGCTATGCCGCCGATTGTGCGCGCAGGGTGCTGTCGATCTTCGAACAGAGTTTTCCCGCCGACACGCGCCCCCGCGACGCCATTGCAGCGGCAGACGCCTTTGCCGCGGGCGGCCGACGCACGGGTGTTCTGCGGCGGAGCGCGTGGGCCGCGTACAAGGCGGCGCAGGAAGCCTCCTCGCCCGCAGCGGTCGACGCGGCGCGAGCGGCAAGCCATGCGGCCGCCGCCGCGTTCCTGCATCCCAAGGCGAGCGCTCATCAGGTGAAACACATTCTCGGTGCGGCCGCACATGCGGCGTCGGCGGAAGAGCAGGCATCCGAGGAGGGCGGGCAGGTCACCGCAGGGACCCTGGAATGGGCGCGGCATCACGCACCCCCCGCGGTCACCGCGGTGCTCACTCGTCTGCCCGCCGCACCTCCCGGCGGCGGGCGGGTGGGCGAGTTCATGCGCGATCTCGACGCCGCCCTCCGCGCCTGAGGGCAAGCGGAATCGCCCCTCGCAGGGGGCGGACCCACCTCCTCCCTGCGCCGGATCCCCACGTTGGTCACGCCTGTCCGCCCGGCCGCATGACACCACGACGCCCCACGCGGGGCCGCCGGGCCGGGCGCGGCCGGGGGCGAGTCGCGGGACCGGGTCGCCGTCTCTCGCCATGTCGCAGCTGCCGGGTTCCCCGCGGGTATCGGTGGTGTTTCGGCCACGGGTTCGCCACCTGTGACCGGAAGTGATGCTCAAGAGACTCCATGTAACGCAGATCACGTCACTGTTCACCCTTCGCGGCCGACCGGCGACCCATCGTCATGCAATGATGTGTCATGTGAGATGTGAAATGTCACACCTCATCAGAAGCACCCGACCCCGGGTGCCACGACATCGGAGGCTTCCCATGAAGTTCATGACGACCGCGGCAGCGATAGGCATAGCCGGCCTGAGCGTCATCGCGACCGCACCGGTCGCGACCGCCGACCCCGCCCCGACCACCGTGACGTGCGGCCCCTCCGGGCTCCAGTCCGGTCTCTCGACCAAGGTCTGCGCCGAGATCACCGGCGACAACGTCCGACTCTTCGGCCAGGTCGGCCTGGCGGGCCCCCCTTCGCCCGGCAGTCCGCCCCAGCAGCCGCAGCCGCTGAACCTGCGCCTGTCCGGCAACGTGGCCGGCGTCTCGCTCGGTGCGGTCAACCAGGACGCGATCTTCCACTACACGACGATCAAGGTCTCCGGCGTGGGCGGCACCGTGGCCTGCGGTTCGAACGTGCACGGCAGCTTCAGCGTGGAGTCGTACCAGTGGCCGGCCCGGCCGGTCACCCTCGATCTCGTGATCCCCTGCTGACGACGGACCGGATCGCCGCGCACGGCGGCGCGACCGTGACTCGCTAGGCGCCGCGAGGGCAGGCGGCATGGGGCCTCGGACTCCGCGGAGGAATCGCGGAGTCCGAGGCCCCGGCGTGTGCGGGCTGCGCGATCCGGCCGTGCCGGTGGGCAGTCGTGCTCCGGTAGGAGCCGGGCGGCACCACACTCGCGTCCCGACGCGGCGCCCCCGCGAAACGGGGCGCTCAGCTGTCGAAGTCGACGGTCAGGGAGTCGGAGGCCGGGTACGTCTGGCAGGTCAGGACGTAGCCGGCCTCGGTCTCCGCCGGGTCGAGGGCGTAGTTGCGGCGCATGTCGGCGTCGCCGTCCCGGACCAGGGCGCGGCAGGTGCCGCACACGCCGCCCTTGCACGCGAAGGGCACGTCCGGGCGCAGCCGCGCGGCCGCGTCCAGGACGGTGGCGTCGCGGGGCAGGTCGGCGACCGTGGAGCGGCCGTCCAGGACGATGGTCACCCGGCTGACCGGCCCGTCCGCCTTCACGTCCTCGCGGTGCACCGCCGGCGGCGGTGTGTCGTCGGCGAAGAACAGCTCCTGGTGGATGCGGTCGTCGGGCACGCCGAGGGTGGCCAGGACGCGCCGGGCGTCGCGGATCATGCCGTGTGGGCCGCACAGCCACCAGTGGTCGGCGCGGTCGGCGTCCACCAAGCCGTCGATCAGGGCGAGGAGGCGGTCGTGGTCGAGGCGGCCCGAGAGCAGGTCGGCCTCGCGGGGTTCCCGGGAGAGCACATGGGCGAGTTCGAAGCGGGCGGGGTGCAGGTCCTTGAGGTCGGCCAGGTCGTCGGCGAACATCACCGTGTCCGTGCGGCGGTTGCCGTACAAAAGGGTGACGCGGGACCGGTCGTGGGCGGCGAGTACCGACTCGGCGATGGACATCATCGGGGTGATGCCGGAGCCCGCGGCGATCAGTACGTGGTGGGCCGGGGTGGACACGTCGGCCGTGAAGGTGCCCGTCGGTGCCATCACCTCGACACTGTCGCCGGGCCGGATGTCGTGGACGAGCCAGGCGGAGAAAAGTCCTCCGGGCACGACGCGCACCCCGATCCGCGGCCGGGTGCCGGCGGCGGAGCAGATGGAGTAGGAGCGGCGTTCGTCCACCCCGTCGATCTCGCGGCGCAGGGTGAGCGACTGGCCGGGGACGAAGGCGAAGGTGTCGGACAGGTCGTCGGGCACGTCGAAGGCGACCGCGGCGGCGTCCTCGCACAGGCGGTCGACCGCCGCGACACGCAGGCGGTGGAAGCGCGGGCGTAGGGGGGACGGCGGCGGTGCGGTGCCGGAGATCGTGTTCGTCGGGTCCTGCATCAGATCTCCTTCATGTGCTCGAACGGCTCGCGGCACGCCAGGCAGCGGCGCAGTGCCCGGCAGGAGGTGGCGGCGAAGCGGGAGGTCTCCTCGGTGTCCGCCGAGCCGCAGTGCGGGCAGGGTATGCGGCGGCGGGTCGGCAGGAGGTCCAGTGGGGTGGGGCCGGTGGTGGGGCGGGGTGCGGTGCCCGGCGGGGCGATGCCGTAGCGGGCGAGTTTGCGGCGCCCGGCGGGGGTGATCCAGTCGGTGGTCCACGGCGGGTCCAGGACCGTGCGGATCTCGACGCGGGCGAATCCGGCCGCGCGCAGGCGGGCGGCGACCTCGGCGCGCATCTCCGCCATGGCCGGGCAGCCGGAGTAGGTGGGGGTCAGGCCGGCGACGACGGTTCCGTCCGGGGTGATGTCGACGTCGCGCAGCACGCCGAGGTCGGCCAGGGTGAGGGCGGGCAGTTCGGGGTCGGGAACCTGGGCGGCGATGTGTCGGGCGTGTCGGACGTCCGGTGCGGTGTCCGCGCTCACCATGTCGCCCCCGGGTGTGCGCGGGCCACGCTCTGCAACTCGGCCAGGAGCGGGGCCAGATGCTCGGTGTGCTCCCCGTTCCTGCCGTGTCCGGGCAGCGGCGGGCCGGCAGCGGGCAACGCCAGTCCGGCGCTGTCGAGCACCTGTGCCAGGACCGCCCCGACCTCCTCCCGCGCGTCGTAGGCCGCGTACAACTCGGGGAGCCAGGGGGTGACTTGGGCGATGGTGGTGTGCATGCGGCGGTGCGATTCCTCGGTGCCGTCGCCGAGCCGCACCGTCCACTCGGCGGCGTACTGCCGGTGGTAGGCCAGTTCCTTGACGCCCTTGGCGGCGACGGCCGCGAGCACCGGGTCGGCGGACGCGGCGAGCCGGGTGAGGTGCGCGAGCCGCCAGGTGGACAGGAGCAGGAGGCGGGCGATCGTGAACGCGAAGTCGCCGTTGGGGAGTTCGGCCAGTCGAACGTTGCGGAACTCGGCCGCGTCGCGGCGATAGGCGTAGGCGTCCTCGTCGCGGGCGCTGCCGTCGACCTGACCGCAGCGCGCGTACAGCAGGCGGGCCTGGCCGAGCAGGTCGAGGGCGATGTTGGCGAGTGCCAGTTCCTCTTCGAGTTCGGGGGCGCGGGTGGTCCATTCGGCCAGGCGCTGGGCGCCGATCAGGGCGTCGTCGGCCAGGGCCAGGCAGTTCGCGGCGAGTGCGGCGGCGTCGACGTGCGCGGGCAGCGTGGTGTCGACGCCGTGCAGGGGGTCCTCGAAGCCGGTACCGAACGCCCAGCGGGCGTCGCCGCCGTCCCCGTCGGCGAGCGACGGGTGGAGGTGGTCGTCGTGCATGACCTGCTCCTCAGATGTGGGGGACGTCGTCGGGGATGTCGTAGAAGGTGGGGTGGCGGTACGCCTTGTCGGCGTTGGGGGCGAAGAACGGGTCCTTCTCGTCGCGGGTGGAGGCGGTGATGTGTCGGGAGCGCACCACCCAGATGCTCACGCCCTCGTTGCGGCGCGTGTACAGGTCGCGTGCGTGGGTCAGGGCCATGCGGTCGTCGGCGGCGTGCAGGGAGCCGACGTGCACGTGGTTGAGGCCGCGCTTGCCGCGCACGAACACCTCGTAGAGGGGCCAGTCGACCGTGGTCCGGGTGGTGTCGTTCATGCCGCCGCTCCTGTCCGGGTGTTCTGCTTGGCCGCGTGGGCGCTTGCTGCTTCGCGCACCCAGGCGCCGTCGTCGTGGGCCGTCCGGCGTCGCCGGACGCGCCGGCTGTTGCAGGGGCCGTCGCCGCCGATCACGCGCCGCAGTTCGGCCCAGTCGGGGGTGCCGAAGTCGTGGTGTCCCCGGTCGGGATTCCAGGTCAGCTGCGGGTCCGGCAGGGTCACGCCCAACAGGCGTGCCTGGGGCACGGTCATGTCGACGAAGCGTTGGCGCAGTTCGTCGTTGCCGTGGCGTTTGATCTTCCAGGCCATGGACTGGGCGGAGTTGGGCGAGTCGTCGTCGGGCGGGCCGAACATCATCAGGGAGGGCCACCACCAGCGGTCGACGGCGTCCTGGACCATCGCACGTTGTGCGTCGGTGCCGCGCATCATCGTGGTCAGCAGCTCGTACGCCTGGCGCTGGTGGAAGGACTCCTCCTTGCAGACGCGGACCATCGCGCGTGCGTAGGGCCCGTAGGAACTGCGGCACAGCGGCACCTGATTGCAGATGGCGGCGCCGTCCACGAACCAGCCGATGACGCCGACGTCGGCGTAGCTCAGGGTGGGGTAGTTGAAGATGGACGAGTACTTCTGGCGGCCGTCGATCAGGCGTGCGGTCAGGTCGGCGCGGTCGGCGCCGAGGGTTTCGGCCGCGGAGTACAGGTACAGTCCGTGGCCGGCCTCGTCCTGGACCTTGGCGAGCAGGATGGCCTTGCGGCGCAGGGACGGGGCGCGGGTGATCCATTCGGCTTCGGGTTGCATGCCGATGATCTCGGAGTGCGCGTGTTGGGCGATCTGCCGGATGAGCGTCCTGCGATAGCCCTCGGGCATCCAGTCGCGGGGTTCGATCCGGTGGTCCTTGGCGAGGGTGGCCTCGAAGTGGTGGGCGAGCTCCGGCGGCGCGCCGTCCGCGGATGGTGTGGCGGGGGGTGGTGTGGTCATCGAAAGATTCCCTACCGACCGTTCGTTCGGTCTATCGTATGGCGACGTCGGGCCCGATTGGGCCCGGGGCGCGGCGGACGAGGGGTGGGTCAGCGTCCGTGAAAGGTGGGCCGGTCGCCCGCCAGGAAGACCCGCACCGCGGTCCTGGCCGACGCAGAAGTGCCGCCCCCGGAAGGTGAGCAGGACCGCGCGGACCTTCTCGTCGTCGCGCACCCGGCGCACGGCGGCGAGCAGCGCGGAACGCAGCGCCGTGTCCAGGGCGTTCCCGGCAGCGGGACGCCGCAGTTCGAGCACCGCGACGTCACCGTCGAGGCGGTACCCGACGCCCGCGTCGTCGGGGTGGTGTCGGTAGTGGTCACGGCCATGCGTAGAACCCCTGTCCGGTCTTGCGGCCCAACTCGCCGCGGGCGACCTTGTCGCGCAGCAGCCGGGGCGGTGCGAAGCGCGCGCCGAGGGTGGCGTGCAGGTGCTCGGCGATGGCCAGACGCACGTCGAGCCCGACCAGGTCGGTCAGGCGCAGCGGGCCCATCGGGTGCCGGTAGCCCAGCCGCATGGCGTCGTCGATGGCCTCGGGGGCGGCGACGCCCTCCTCGACCATGCGGATCGCCTCCAGTCCCAGTGCCAGGCCCAGGCGGCTGCTGGCGAACCCGGGCGAGTCGTTGACGACGACGTCCTGTTTGCCGAGGGCGTGCGTCCAGTCCAGCGCGCGGGCGAGGACGCCGGCGGCGGTGTCCGGGGCGCGGACGAGTTCGACGAGCGCGGAGGCGGGCACGGGGTTGAAGAAGTGCATGCCCAGGAAGCGGCCGGGTCGGGTCAGAGCCGCGGCGAGGTCCGTGACGGACAGCGAACTGGTGTTGGTGGCCAGCACCGTCGTGGCGCCGACGACGCGTTCGGCGGCGGCGAGCAGGCGGGCCTTGAGGGCGGCGTCCTCGGGCACGGCCTCCACGATCAGGTCGGCGTGCGCGGGCAGGTGTTCGACCGCGTCGACCGTGCTCACCCGGGCGAGCACGCGCGCGGCGGGTTCGGCGGAACCTCCGCGTTCGGCCGCGCGTTCCAGGCCGGCGGCGATGCGCTCGCGGGCCGCAGCAGCGGCCCGGGCGTCGCTCTCGGCGATGGTCACGGAGGAGCCGGCGGCCGCGAAGCACTGGGCGATGCCGGCGCCCATGCGTCCGCCGCCGATGACGCCGACCACCGCGGGCGGGGCCGGTGGCGCGGGGATGGGGCTCATGTACGGCTCCTTGCGTCCAGGAAGCGGGACATCCGGTCCTTCTTGTCCGCGGTCTCGAAGAGCACGGCCTGGGCCAGGTCGTCGGCGATCGGGTGGGCACCGGGGGCGTCGACGACGAGTTTGGTCAGCCGCAGGGCCATCGCGGAGGAGCGTGCCATGCGGTCGAGCAGGGCATGTGCCCGGTCGAGGAGTTCGTCGGCCGGGACGACGTCGATGACCAGCCCGGCGGCCAGCGCGGCGCGGGCGTCGAGTCGGTGTCCGGCGAGCAGGATCTGCTTGGCGACGGATTCGCCGACCAGTTGGGGCAGGCGCCAGCAGGCGCCGGCGGCAGCGAGGATGCCCAGGCCGGGTTCGGGGTTGCCGAAGACGGCGTCGGGGCCGGCGATGCGCAGGTCGCAGGCGTAGGCCAGTTCGGCGCCACCACCCAGTGCCCAGCCGTCGACGGCGGCGACGGTGGGCATCGGCAGCCGGCGCACGCGTTCGAACAGGCGGCTGTTGATGCCCTGTAGGGCCTGGTCGCGGCCGCGGTCGCGCAGTTCGGCGATGTCGGCGCCGGCGGCGAAGACGCCACCGTGGCCGGTGAGCAGGAGCAGCCTGGGATCGTGCTCCAACAGGTCGCACATGGCATGCAGTTCGCTGATCATCCGCGCGTCGATGGCGTTGCGTTCGCCAGAGCGGTGCAGGGTGACGACGACGCGGTCCGCGCGCTCCTCGATCCGCAGCGTGCGGTACTCCTGAGCCGGGTCGGGCGTCGGGCCGGTGGTGCTCATGTGCGCTCCACGAGCATCGCGACGCCTTGGCCGACGCCCACGCACAGGGTGGCCAGGCCGCGCCGGGCGTCCTCGCGTTCCAGGCGGCCGAGCAGGGTCAGCACGATGCGGGCGCCGGAGCAGCCGAGCGGGTGGCCCAAGGCGATGGCGCCGCCGTCGGCGTTGACGGTGTCCTCGTCCAGGCCCAGGCGGCCGATGACGGCCAGGGCCTGGGCGGCGAACGCCTCGTTGAGTTCGGTGGCTTCCAGGTCGGCGATCCGCCATCCGGCGCGGGCCAGCGCCTTTTCGGTGGCGGGGACCGGGCCCAGACCCATCAGGTGGGGATGCACGCCGGCCGAGGCGGCGGCGACGATCCGCGCCCGCGGGGTGAGACCGTGCCGCTGTACGGCCGCCTCGCTCGCCAGGACCAGGGCCGCGGCCCCGTCGGACAGGGGCGAGGCGGAGCCGGCGGTGACGATGCCGCCCTCGCGGAAGATGGTGCGCAGGCCGGCGAGTTTGTCGAGCGTGGTGGTCGGACGTGGGCCCTCGTCGCGGGTGACCAGGTCCGCTCCGACGGGCACGGGCACGATCTCGCGGTCGAAGCGGCCCTGTTCCTGGGCGGCGACCGCGCGCTGGTGACTGCGCAGGGCGAAGGCGTCGGAGCGGGCGCGGGTGATGTGGTCGAGGGCGGCGACCTCCTCGGCGGTCTCGCCCATCGACAGGGTGGTCCGGCCGGCGTCGGGAGGCGCCGCGCGGTCGGCGACGGTGAAGCGGGGGTTGGTGAAGCGCCAGCCCAGGGAGGTGTCGTGCACGGCGCCGGGTTTGGCCCAGGGGGTCCCGGGCTTGTCCATCACCCACGGCGCGCGGGTCATCGACTCGACGCCGCCGGCGACGACGAGGTCGGCCTCGCCGGCGCGGATGGCGTGGGCCGCGGAGGCCAGTGCGGTCAGGCCCGAGGCGCACAGCCGGTTGACGGTGTAGCCGGGCACCGTGTGCGGCAGGCCCGCCAGGAGCACCGCCATCCGGGCGACGTCGCGGTTGTCCTCGCCGGCCTGGTTCGCGGCGCCGAGGATCACCTCGTCGACGGCGTCGGCGGGGATGCGGGCGCGGCGTACGGCCTCGCCGACCACGAGGGCGGCCAGGTCGTCGGGGCGGATCGCGGCCAGGGCGCCGCCGTAGCGGCCCTGCGGGGTGCGGGCGCCGTCGACGATGTAGACGGGTTCAGGCACCGGCCGGCTCCTTGGCGGCGGGGCGGCGGGATTGCAGGGTGGCGAAGCGGGCGGTGACGAACGCCGGGTCGGACAGGGTGGCGCTGGCGGCCGGGTTGGCGGCGCTGCCGTGGAAGTCGCTGAAGGCGGCGGACTGGTTGACGAACACGCCGCCGGTGAGGTTCTCCGACAGGTGCACGCCGGCGTCCAGGGCCGCCTCGCGGGCCGCCTCCAGCACGAACTCGTCCGTGGAGTGCACGGCGGCGGTCAGGGCGCCGTGGGCACGGACGCTCTCGCGCAGGATGCCCAGGCCGTGCTCGGTGGAGTCGGTGCCCACGACGAACGAGACGGGCCCGAACCACTCGCGGGTGTAGGTGTCCTGGTCGGTGTCCGCGTCGAGTCGGGCCACCAGTGGGGTGCGCACGATCGCCTGCGGGTGCTCGGGGTGGGCGACGGGGGTGGAGGCGTGCACGATGCCGCCGAGTGCGCCGGCCTCTTCGAGGGTGTGGCGCACGCCGTCGTTGACGATCGCGCCGAGGGTGTGCACGGCGCGGGCGGGGTCGGCGAGCAGGCGGTCCAGTGCGGCGCCGAGGTCGGCGGCGAACTCGTCGGCGCTGCGGGGGCCCTGGTCGGTGGCGAAGCCTTCGCGCGGGATGAGCAGGTTCTGCGGGGTGGTGCACATCTGGCCGCTGTACAGGGACAGCGAGAAGGCCAGGTTGCCCAGCAGGCCGCGGTAGTCGTCGGTGGAGTCCAGGACGACGGTGTTCAGGCCGGCCTTCTCGGTGTACACGGCGGCCTGGCGGGCGTTGGCCTCCAGCCAGTCGCCGAACCCGGTCGAGCCGGTGAAGTCGACGATGCGCACGTCGGGGTGCAGGGCGAGGGTGGCGGCGCTGCGGCCGTCGGGTGCCTCGGCGGCGAGCAGCACCACATCGGGGGAGAAGCCGGCCTCGGCGAGCACCTCGCGGGCGATGCGCACGGTGATCGCCAGCGGCAGCACGGCGCCGGGGTGCGGCTTGACCACGACCGGATTGCCGGTGACCAGGCTGGCGAACAGGCCGGGGTAGCCGTTCCAGGTCGGGAAGGTATTGCAGGCGATCAGCAGCGACACGCCGCGTCCGACGGGGGTGAACGTCTTGTCCAGTCCCAGGGGTTCACCCTTGCGCTGGGGCTTGCTCCAGCGGGCCGCGGTGGGGTGGCGCTTTTGTTCCGCCCAGGCGTAGGCGACCGCTTCCAGGCCCCGGTCCTGGGCGTGCGGGCCGCCGGCCTGGAAGGCCATCACGAACGGCTGGCCGGTGGTGTGCTGCACGGCGTGCGCGATCTCGAAGGTGGCCGCGTTGAGGCGGGCCAGGATCTCGGCGGCGACGCCGGCGCGGGTGTCGGGGTCGGCCCGGCGCCACGGGCCGGCGGCGGCCTTGGCTGCGGCCACGGCCCGGTCCGGGTCGACCCGCGGATAGGAGATGCCGAGCGGGCGACCGTACGGGGAGATCTCGCCCGCGAGCACGCGGCCGTCGCCAGGGTGGTCGGGCAGGCCGAAGGGGCGGCCGAGTTGCTCCTGGAACGCCGCCTCGCCGAGGGCGGGGGCCTGCTCGCCGTAGATCGAGGTGCTCGGCGACTCGGGGTAGGGCGTCCAGTGGTCGCGGTGCGCGGTGGCGTGCACCGCCTGCTCCAGCAGGGCGCGATGGCGCGCGAAGAAGTCGGGGCGCTCGGAGTTCACGTCGGGCATGCGGTCCACCTCTTGACATGCAGCGGTGATGCTGGATTATTTGGCCTAGGGCAGATTACCGAATGTTCGGTCGGCTAACAAGACGGTGGACGATGACGGACCCGAACGGGGCCCGGCCCCGCTCCCTGGTGTGCGTCGAGGCCCGCCCCGGCGCGGACGCCGCGGGGCGCGAGGCCGCCGCGCGCGATCGTCCGGGGCGTCAAGGACGGTGTGGGCATCAGCGTCGACGTCACCGTCGTGGACCCCGACACGTTGGAACGCTCGCAGGGCAAACTGCGCCGGGTGGATGATCTGCGGCAATCGTGACCTGCGGCTCCTGACACAATGTCCCGGTGAGCAGTACACCCGTGCACAGGAACACCGGCCGCGTGGGCCGCCCCGGCTACGACCGCGACTCGCTGCTGGAAGTGGCGGTGGCCGCGTTCAACGAGCGCGGCTACGACGGCACCGGCATGGAGGAGTTGGCCAAGCGTCTGGGCCTGAGCAAGTCGAGCATCTATCACCACGTCTCGGGCAAGGAGGAACTGCTCGGCCTGGCCCTGGGACGCGCCCTGGACGCCCTGTTCGCGGTCCTCGACGAGGTCCCCGACGCCACCGCCGGCGCCACCGCGCGCCTGGAGCACGTGGTGCACCGCAGTGTCGAGGTCCTGGCCGCCGAACTGCCGTACGTCACCCTGCTGTTGCGCGTGCGCGGCAACAGCGCCGTCGAACGGCGGGCGCTGGACAAGCGCCGCGAATTCGACCGTCGCGTCGCCGAACTGGTGACCCGCGCCGCGGCCGAGGGCGGCGTACGCGCCGACGTCGACCCGCACCTGACCAGTCGGCTGCTGTTCGGCACCGTCAACTCCCTGGTCGAGTGGTACCGCCCCGACGGCGACCTGGCGGTGTCCGCATTGGCCACGGCCCTGACCACGGTCCTGTTCGACGGGCTCCGCGCCGCACCCGGGAACTGACCCGAACGCCGTCGCGGCGGGCGGCGGCAGGGCACCGGTAACACAGTGAAAGGGCCGCGAGGGGCGCGGCGTTGCCGGCGCCGGACCAAAGACAAGGGCGCGCCCCCGGTCCGCGCCCCGCCGTGGTCGACCGCCACCGCATCGGCCCAGCGCCGGCGCGCCCGACGACGCGCTGACCAAGTCGATCCGGGCCGACGAGGGACTGGCTTCGGTGTCGGCGCTGGT
>NZ_JBEXCV010000160.1:0-19818 GCF_040605455.1 Embleya sp. NPDC005575
CGCCGAACCCGCTGATCGAGGAGATCCTGTTGAACTCCCGATGGGGCGAGGACTTCCGCACCGATCTCAGCGTGGCGGGTTCTGCTCCGCCCAACGGCGCCCGAGTTCGGTGCGGAAGTCCTCGCCCCATCGGGAGTTCAACAGGATCTCCTCGATCAGCGGGTTCGGCGAGCGATCCCGGCGGTCGGAGAGCACGCAGATCGCGATCTGGCGCAACACGCCCTTGGTGTCGGTCTTGGGCGCCAGCACCACCACGAGCAGTTGTTCGAAGAGCTTGCGGGTGCGCTTGTCGCCCGCGCCGGCCGCTTCGAGGCGGTCGCCGAACTGCTCGGCGTCCAGCAAGGTTTCGCGCATCGCCCGCAGGTCGTCCGGGTTCCACGCCTCCGGCGCCAGCTGCCGGCGGCGCTGTTCCAGGCGCGTGGTCAGCCGGTCCGCGATCACCGGCAACACCCGTAGGTCGGCGAGCCGCAGCGCGACCGCGAGCGTGACGATGTTGTCGATGCCGGCGACCTCGGTCTTGGCCGCGCCGCCGCCGAGCGCGCGTTCGCGCAGCGTGGGCTTGTCCGGGAGGCGCTTGACCGCGCGCCGTATCTTGTCCACCTCGGTGTCCGGGATGTTGTACTCGGCCCACGAACTCCACGGCGCGTTCCGGGCGCTGGCGGGCAGTGCGCCCGGGGTCGGCGGGCTCCCCGTCCCGCCGCCGGCCCGGCGATCCGGGTTCGTGTCCGGGTCGGCGTCCGAGTCGTCCTCGGTGAGCGGCAGCGCGGGTATCGGCAGTTCGCCGCGCTCCTCCTCGAAGCCCGGCCACGGCCCGGTGAAGGCGTCCTCGATCTCCTCGAACACCGCGCCGTCGTCGGCGAGCCAGATCACGTCCGGGGTCTCGCTCGGCTCGGCCGCCTCACTCGTACGCACCGGCTCGGTCGCCCGCACCGGCTCCGGCGGCGCCTTCGGGGCCACCATCGGGCGGGGCACCCGCGCCTTCGCGGAGACCGTCGACCGGGCCGGCTCCGCCGCGTACGGAAAGGCCGGCTCCTCCTCGGCGGCCCCCGCCACCGTGACCACCCGCGGCTCGCGTGGATCCCGTTCGACGCGCCCGGCGCGGTCCGCCCGCTCGGGCCGCCCGACCCGCTCGGGCCGCCCGACCTGCTCGACCTGCTCGACCGGTTCGACCCGTTGTGCCCGCGCCGCCCGCTCGATCGGTTCGTCCCGCGCCGGCCGCTCGGACCGACCCGATGCCGGGGCGGCCACGGGCCCCGGTTCGGGAGCCCTCTCCGGTCCGGGTTCGGCGACCTCGACGCCCGGCACCCGGGCCCCGGCGGTCCACCGGCCCAACCGGGTGCAGATTTCCCGGGACCGCTCCTCGGCCCGCTCGTGTGGGAACCGGCGCAGGTCGAGCATGCCCTCCAGGAGTCGGTGGACGCCCGACCAGTCGGTGTCCACGTACCGGCTCACCAGCAACGCCGCCGCATGCGCGTGCACATCCGAACCCGCCTTGGGCTCCTCCCGCGCCAGCAGCCCATATCGACCCGCCCACGGCTGCGCGTCCCGCGGCCGGCGCGGCAGCACCACGAACCTCGGCTTGGCCGAGTGGGCCAACGTCTCGAACGTGGAGAACGTGAAGGCCCCCGGAACCAGCCGCGGGAGCAGATCGGCGAGCCCCCACAGCACCGGCACCGGGTCGATCCCGACGTCCGCCTGCTGGAACGCGAAGAATCGGCTCGGGTGGCGCAGCACCGCGGCCACCGTGACCTCCAACAGGTGCGCCTGGCCGCGGGCCCGCCCACGCAACCATTCGGCGTTGCCGTCGAGCGCGGCCTCCACGAAGTCCCGTTCGAGCGGGGCGAGTCCGTAGCCGCGCGGGATGTCCTCCAGGGGCGTCTCGTCCGCCCACACCGCTTCCTGGGTGAGCACCAGCGCGCGGTGCGGGCCCAGGTCACGGCCCGGGTCGAGGAGGACGCGCGCGTTGTTGCCCTCGACCACGTACTCGCGCCGGATCACCGCGGCACCTCGACCGGTGTGCACCAGCGCGACACTGGTCACCGGCGCTCCGCGGTCGTCCACGTCGACCGCCACATGCTCGCGCAAGTCGTCGTGCCAGGCCCGGAGTTCGTCCCGGGACACCGAGGAAGCGATCGGTCCCAGTCCGCGCCCGCCGAGCAGGCTGTCGTCCTGGCGTCGGTAGACGATCTGCCGAAACCCGCCCGCGTCGGCAGCGGCCGGCGGCTGGTTCCCTCGCGGCTGCGCCGCCCGTACGGTCATGGCTGCGGTTCCGTCCTGTTTGGCGCGATGTCGAGGTCCTCCAGGGCGAGTCGACCGTATTCGAGCAGGAACGGCTCGCGATAGCGGGTGAACCAGGGCGCGGCGCACAACACGCGCCGATACTCGTCCCACAGCGGATAGGGCGTCCGGAGCTGCCACGCCGTGCCCGCGATGTCCGCACCGAAGGTGGGGAGTCTGCCGTGGGCCACGATGAGCCCGGCCATCTCCCCCGACAACCGGCTGAGTAGCTCACGCGGGGCACCGCGGCCGTCGAGGGTCATGATGTCCTCGTGCAGCCGGCCGAGTACCGACGCGTATGCATGCCTTTGATGCCAATCCAACCGCTGCTCGCCCTGGTACGCGCGGTGTACGACGTTCTGGTGTCGGTGGACGATCTGCCGAAACCCGTCCGCGTCGGCAGCGGCCCGCGGCTGGTTCCCTCGCGGCTGCGCCGCCCGTGCCGTCATGGGTACGGTTCCGTCCTGTCATGGCGTGATGTCGAGTTCCTCGAACATGAGCCGACCGCACTCGCGCTGGAGCAGCCCATAGCAGTCGGCGCTCGACATCGCGTGCACCAGAACGCGTTGGTAGCGCCTCCAGCCTCCGTCGAACGTGCGAAGTCGCATGACCGTGCCCGCGACACCGGCGACGAAGTGCGGAAAGCGATCGCTGTCCTGGGCAACCATCCGGGCCATCCTCCCCAGCAGGGTGTGCAGCAACTCCTCCTCCACCCCGCAGTCGGCGAGGGTGGCGATGCCCTCGTGCAGTCGCACGAGCACCTCCGCATAGGCACGCAGGGAGCGCCACTCAGGCCGCGGATTCGCGTACTCGTGATCGACTCGGACGGCCAGGTTCCACACCACCGCCTCCAGCAGTGGCGACTCGACGAGCAGCAGCGCGGCCGCGAGCGAGCCTGTGTCGGCCCGAGCGATCGCCTTGCCGACCCGCAGGGTCTCCCGACCGCCGTTCTCGGCCATCTGTTCGGCGGCCTGCCGCAGCGCCGTGAATCCGTCCTGGGTCGCCATCAAGTCGTACCACGCGTCCCAGTCCCACCGGCCCCGCGCGGACCAGGCCGAAGTGTCCTGGGGCAGTTCGGGACGATTCACGGACCCGGTGGCCTCGGGGCGGACCGACTCCGCCGGGGGCGCCGGTCGGTTTGGACGAGTCGGACCGGGCACGGACGGACCGCTGCCGACCCGGCCCGTCCACGCCGAGGACGCGCCGCCCGAGTCCCCCGCCACGGGAGCGTCCCGCCGGGCACGCGCGTCGTAGGCACCGGCCCGGTCCGGCGCTTCCCGGTCCAAGTACTCGGCCCACGGGTTCGGTTCGTCCTGTTCGTCGTGCTCTTGGGTCCACGTGTCGGTGTACTCGGTCGTCGCCGAATCCTGGGAATACCCCAGCTTCGACCATCCCACGACCGGGCTGTCCATCTCACCCGCCGGGTCGTCCCGCGATACCGGGCCGACCGCCGGTATCGGGTGCGTCGCGCCGGGTGCGGGTCCGAGCACGTGGTTGGCACGGTCCAGGTTCGACGCGTCGGTCCCGACCGCGTCGTCGAGTTCCCGCAGCGTGCCCAGCATCTCGGCCCACGACCACTCGCCGTAGCGCCGCACCAGAACGCGTGCGGCCTCGCGGAACACGTCCTGCCCCGGTTCGGCGCGCGGGTCGATCCGGACCCGGCCGGCCGGCTCCGGCGTGTTGGGCCAGCGTGGCACCAGCACGAAACTCGGCTTCACCGCCGCGTCGCTGGTCTCGTACGTGGAGAAGGTCCTTCCCCCCGGTGCCACCCACCCCGCCAGGTCGAACACGCCCCAGAGCAGCGGCACGATGTCCGCACCGACATGCTCGGTGAGCAAGGTGAACTTCCGATCCTGGTTGCGCATCACCGCCGCCAGCACGACCTCGACCAGTTCCGCATGCTCCCGCGCCTGGGCGCGGATCGTCTCGTGCACGTCGGCGCGGTGCGCGTCCGGGCAGATCGACACCCCACCCAGCGCCACGTCGTCCCGCACGTCGAGGCGCGGGATCCCCGATCCGGTCAGCCCGCCGCCGTACCGGTCGTGCAGCCACACGGCCGCCAGCATGGTGTGCGGCCGGATCACGCGTTCGGGGTCGAGCAGCACGTGCGCGTTGTTGCCGGGCCGGTTGCTGGCGTGGATCGCGGCCTCGCGCAGGATCAGCGCGTGCCGGTCCCCCGGGAGGTGCACCCGGCACATGCTCCAGTCGGGCGTCTCCGGCAGGGAACGGTCCATCGAGACATGGCTGTTCAGGCCCCGGTCCCACTCCTGGAGTCGTTCGCGATCGAGCGAGCCGGCGACCGGGCCCATGCCCTGGCGGCCGAACAGGTCCCCGTAGCTCCAGCGATACACGATCTGATCCAGCGGATCCCGCTCGTCCGCTCCGGTCTCCGACGCCATCTCACACCCCCACGCGCTCGACCCCGGCCTGATCGAGCATGTCGCACATCGCCAGGATCGACACGATGGGTTCGAGAACACGTCGCGGCCGGATGCCGCCGGGGAAGCGGCCGTCCCGGTCGCGGGCCCCGGTGGCCGACACGAAATGCATCGTGCAGCGCCGGAATTCCTCGAACGGACTGAGCCAGGCCACCGCGTCGTGAGCGTGCAGGAAGGAGTACACGTCGCGGCTCTCGGCGGCCACCCGTGCCGGGTCCACCTGCCCGGGCCTGGGCGGGTGCGAGCCCAACCAGGCGTCCACGGGCGGCTCGAACCGGATCAGGTCGGACTTGGTCACCGCGACCGTGACCGGCCGGCCGAGCAACTCCGCGGTACGCGGCAGCCGGTCCATCACCGCGGCGAAGGTCCGGTCGCCCCGCCGGACGCCGGGTGCGTCCTCGCCCTCGCCGGTCAGCCGGCGCAACTCGGGCAGGTCGACCGCGACCACCGGGTCCACCACGAAGACGAACGCGTCGGCGGCGGCCAGGAATTGCATTTCCCGGCCACCCCTGGCCAGGTCCTCGCCGCTGACGTCGAAGAAGGCGATCGGCCGGGTCCGGCCGGCCGAGCGCAGCAGCAGCGCGTCGGCGAACTGGACCAGGTTCCCCTGGTGGTTGACCGTGGTCGCGAGCATGGTCCCGCGTTGGAGCGGGTCGACCCTGTTGCGCAGGTAGTCCTGATGCTGGTCGGGGTCCACCGGCTGGTGCGTCACACCGTACGGGCGCAGCCCGCCGGCGTCGATCTCGGCGATCATCGCGGCGAGCAGGTGCGTCTTGCCGGAGAGACCGTCCCCGATCAGCCCGATCACCAGTGGCGGTTCGTGGATCAGGTAGTTGGTGGGCAGGTAGTGCTCGCGCTCCTCGTCCCCGCCGGGGTTGGGGCAGCGCATGAAGGTCGCGCGCAGCCGGTCGTGCCGCTTGACCGGGTCGGTGACCGTGCTCAGGTTCACCCGTTCGTAGCGCAGCCGGTCGTCGCGCTCGTAGAGGTCGTTCTCGTTCCATCGGATCAGGTCCAGGCAATAGGGGCAGCGCACCTCGGGTCGATTCGGGTCGATGGGACCGGCCGCCGGAGCGGCGGCCGGTTGGGCACCGGGGGACGACACCTGGGGCGGCACGCGGGGCATCTCCCGGGTGCCCTCTTCCGGCGGTTGTTCCGCCCTGGTCCCGGGTGACGTGCGCGGCTTGGTCCTCGCCTCCCGGCGGGCGCCGAGCGCGTCCAGCCGGCCCCGGATCTCCTCCACCCGGGTCGCCTCGGGCAGCGTGTGCACCTCGGTGGGCACGTTGAGCAGCCGGTGGAAGCCCGCCCACCCCTCGCCCACATAGTGCTTCACCATCCGCCGGGCGAGTTCGCGATGCGCGTCGAACGGCTCGTCGCGTCCGGTCAGATCGACCCGCACCCGGGTCCCGGGCCCGGCGCCGGGCACCCGGGGCAGGATGACGAACCGGGGTGCGCCCTTGGGATCGGGGGTCGTGTCGTCGACCTCGAAGGTGGAGAACGTCCACGGCCCCGGCAGCAGCGCGGTGAGCAGGTGTTGCAGGCCCCACAGCAGCGCCGTGGCGTCCTCGGTGGTGGCCGGCAGCAGGGCCACCCGGGCCCGGGGCCGGCGCAGCACCGCGGCGGTGAACACCTCCAGCGGGTCGCCGAGCCGGCGGGCCCGCTCGTGCAGGCCGCCGGCGGCGAGTTCGAATGCCTCGGCCAGCCGCTCGTCGGCGAGCGGCTTGAGGCCGTAGCCGGCCGGGGTCCGGTCCGGGTCGAGCGCGCCGGGTGCCCGCGCCTCCAGCGAGCCCCACGCGATGGCGTCGAACGGCGCGATGCTGTCCCGCGGGCCGACCAGGACGTGCGCGGAGTTGTTCAGCCGCTGACGGCGCGCGTCGGCGGTGAACGCGCGGCGCACGAGTGCGACGCCCAGCGGGGTGTCGAGCAGACACACGCTGGAGGCCGGGCAGGCGGGGTCGCCGTAGTCCATCGTGACCGCGTCGGCCAACCGGGTGCGGGTGTGCCAGCCGAAGAGTTCGTCACGGCTCAGGGACGTGGCGACCGGGACGATGCCGCGGCGCCCGAGCAGCCCGTCGGGGTCCCAGCGGTACACGATCTGATGCAGCATCAGCCGACCTCACCTGCCGTCGCGTTCAACTCGGTTGGTTCTTTCCGAAGAGCCGGAACCGGCCCGGCCTCGGCTCGGTGACCGGCGGGTTCGCCGGTTTGGGCGGGATGCCGCCCGGCGGTGGGACGAAGGCGGTCGGCGGGCCGTCGGGAGCGGCCGGCGACGGCGGTTGGCCCTCCAGCGGCATGCGCTGCCGTTTGCGCTGTAGGGCCGCCTCGTAGCCGCGCCGGCCCTCGGCGAGCGGGTCGTACTGGGCGTGGCCGTGCACGTACGGGTCCGGTTCGGCGAGCCGGCGCAGCACCTCCGCCGCACTCGGCCGACGCTGCGGGTCCGTCTCGAACACGCCCTGGAACAGGTCGAACAGCAGGCCCTGGCTCTCCACCCCGGCCGGGACCATGCCCTGGCGGACCGGGCGGCCGATGGTGACGTGGTAGGCGACCTGGGCGGCCGACCACAGGTCGTCGCGCGGGTCGGCGGGCCCGGGCCCGCGCAGTGGGCCCGGCGCGGCCCACAGCGCGGCGCCCAGGCTGCTGCGGGGCTCGCCCGCGAGCGCGGCGTGGTCGAAGTCGGCGATGTACAACCGGCGCTGCTCGCGCTGCCAGCGCACGCTGGTGGGAGTCAGGTCGCCATGCACGACGCCGGCCGTCTCCAGGTGGCGGACGGTACGAAAAAGCGCACGTCGAAAGGCGTCTTGTTCCTCGGTCAGCAGCTTGCCCACCACGTCCTGGGCGGGCGGGCAGGGCACCGCCTCCAGCAGCAGGAACGGCTCGACGCCGTCGAAGTCGTGCCCGGCGATGCGGGCCAGCTCACGCGGGTGGTCGGCCGGTCCGAACGTGCGCGCGAGCCGAAGCAGCACCCGGATCTCGGTCTCCAGGCCCGCCTCCGCACCGGCCCGGCGACGCGCGTCCATCGGACCGAGCCGCTTTTGCACGAACGTACTGCCGTCCTCCACGTCCCGAACGTCGCGGATGCGAAAGGGACGGCCGGGAGCGGCCGGTCGGTCCGGGCCGAACTCGACGCGGCGTTCCACCGACCGGCCCTCGGGGTCGGTGTATCCGAGCTTCTCCTCCCGGGATTCGCCCGGCCGCCCGGGCGCTCCCGCCGTGCTCACGAGGCCCATCCCTCGTCGTGGCGGGCGGCCGATCCGCCCGCGTGGTCCGGCGCGCCGTCGACGCTTTCCTCCCACATCCCCGCGTCGTCCACCGAACCCGGCAGCAGCGGCAGCAGGCGCAGCACGCCGGCCATCCGGCCGGCGCCGGTCCACACCAGTTCGTGGTCCACGAGGTGGCCGTCGCCGCGCTCGCGCAGGGCCTCGCGAACGGCCGGGCGCACCCCGCGCGGCGCGAAGCGCACACTGCGGATGCGTGTGGGGACGTGGTCGAGCAGCATCAACTGGTCGGTCGCGCACAGTTGGAGCATGGACCGGTCCGCAGGCTGGGCGAGCAGTGTGGCGATCCGGTCCGCGTCGCCGCCGGCCGTGTTGCCGACGTGCGGGCGATCCTGGCTGCGGCGCGCGAACGGCGGCGCGGCCTGGACCCCGTGGTGGGCGAGGTGGTCGGCGTACGAGCGCAGCACGCGCCGCAGTTCGCGTTCCGTGCCCTGCCGGGACGCCTCCGCCGGATCCCCTTCCAGCAGCGACCACATCGGTTCGAACGCGGCGTGCAGCCCGTCCACCAGGTCGCCGAGCACGACGTCGTACAGACTCGAGCCCGCGCTCGGCGGCGGCGTCGAGGGCGGTGCGGGCCGACCGGGGGACGGACGGCTGCCGGTGTCGTATCCCGTCGTGGTCGGCTCGGGACCGGCCGGCTCACGCACGAGTTGCCGCTCGATCGCGGTCGTGTCCTCGTCGAGGACCTTGGCGCTCTCCTCCAGCAGCGCGGCCAGCACGATCGCCCGGTCCACCGCCTCGCGGCGCGGACCCGCCAGCGCCCAGTCGTTCCACACCGTGCGTACGAGCAGCGCGTGCAGCGCGTGCAGCGTCCGACCGGCCGCGCCGAGCGCCAACGTGCGCTCCCAGCGCCGCACCCGCACCGCCCAGTCCACACCGGGTAGCACGACGAGCAGGGCCGGGCCGAGCACGAGGGCCAGTGGGCCGACGCCGGTCGGCGGCCCCCACGCGCGTCCGGCGAGCACCCCGCCGACCGCGCCGACCAGCGCGACCAGGCCGGCCGACACGATCATCGACAACGCCTCGGCGGGCAGCATCGCGCCGCCTTGGCGGTCGGGACGGCGCAGCGCGATCAGCGTCGCCCCGAACACCGCGAGCAGCACCGCGAGGGTGGCGCCGACCACGGCGAAGGCGGGCCACAGCGCGGTCAGGAACGAGCCGACCAGCAGCCCTCCGACGACCCCGATGTGCGCCGGACCGAGCGGGAACGCGGCCGGGCGCAGATAGTGCGCGAGGAAGCCGTCGGAGCAGGTCTGGTCCACCTCGAACGCCCGCGAGGCGCCCGCGCCGGGACTGATCCGGTCGGCCAACTCGCGCAGCCGCTCGGCCAGTCCGCGCAACCCCTCGGGTCGGTCGAAGGCGGCTGCGGTGCGCTCGCGCAGCGCGCCGGCCACCGAGGTCACACTCAGTCCGGGCGGCTCCGGGATCAGCACGCCGACCTGGTCCAGCCAGGCCCGCCCGTCCGCGTCGAAGCTGGCCGCGCCCTGGCCCACGGTCTGGCGGACCAGGTCCCGGTATTCGCCCAGCGCGGTCGCGGAGTCGGCGATCTGATCGTGGATCGGCCGCCCGTCGCGGCCGGCCGAGCCGTACAGCGCGAGCGGGCCGGCCAGCAGCGACAGGCGCCGTTGCGCGTGCCCGAAGCCCTGGTCGACATGCGCCCACCGGGCACCCAGCGGGCTGTCGGCGCGCACACATTCGCGGATGCCGCCGCCGACCGCGGCGAGCCCGGTGCCCTGGTTGTCGGCGAGGGCCGCGAGCGGCTCGGGCCACGGCTCGTCCACGCCGCCCTCGGCGCCGACCAGCCGCTGCGTCGCCCGGATCCGGGCCCGCTGTACCGCGTCGTCGCGGATCCGGTGCACGAACGCGTTCAGTCCCGGCGCCGCGACCGAGCGAGGCATCTCGGTCACCCCGGCGAGCACGTGATCGAAGACCTCGGGTTCGGTGAGCACGTCGACCAGCGGGACGAGCGCGTCCGCGTCGTCCGGCCGCAGGGTGGTCCCGGGTGCCCGGCCCGGCTCCCAATCCGTGCCCCGGACGTCGCCGACCCACAGCGTGGCCGCGTCGCTGCCCACGAGTTGGCCCGGGCGGCGCAGCACGATCGAGCCGTCCACGGGCGAGCCGACCGCGACGCACACGACCTTGATGTACTCGCTGCCGAAGATGCGTTCGTAGGCCCGCCGGTGGGCGACCAGGTCGTCCACGGTGTCGAGCACGAGCACCCGGTCGGCGGCCACGTTCAGGGTGCCGGCGGGCACCCGGGTACGCGCGTACGCGGTCTGTACGTCGGCGAACCGCCTGGCCGCCATGACCGCTTCGTACTCGCTGCGCAGGTCGACCACGACCACCAGCGGGCGCGGCGCGCCCGCGTCGACGGAGTCGGTCACCAGCCACCCCCGGGCGTCTCGCGCTCATCGTGCTCGTCCGGCAGCGGCAGGGTCCGGTCCGAGCCGTCCAGACGCACCGTGCGGTCCTCGGGATCCGCGTCCGCGCGCCCGGCCCCGGCGCGCGGGTCGAACGGGCCGTGCGGGTCCCGGGCCCGGTACGGGTCGTGCGGATCGCCCGCACCCCGCGCCGGCCCGCGGGTCTCGCCCGACTCCCCCGGGTCGTACGGATCGTAGGGGTCGTAGGGGTCGTACGGCTCCCGCCGGGCCCGCCGCTCGGCGGTCGGCGGTCGGTCCGGGCCGTCCCGATCGTCGCGGCCGCGGTCGCGCCGCTCGGGCTTGTCCAGGTTCGGCCGGCCCGGGTCGCCGGTCTCCGGCAACTCGCGCGCCTGCCCCCACTCCTGCGGATCACGCGGCGCGCGTTCCCGCGAAGCGCTCGACTCCTGCTCGTCCCGCCACTCGCGCGAGCCCCGCGGCTCCCTCGGCTCGCGGCCGTCCCGCCGATCCGGGTCGCCGTCGTCGAACACCGGACCACCCGACTCGCGTCCGGCCCGCCGCTCCCACTCCCGCGGGTCCCGGTCGGCCCGGGTCTCCCTCCGCGGTCGCGGGTCCCGTCGCTCGGCCCACTCCTCGCGCACTTCCCGGTCGTCGCGCACCCGCTCGGCCGCCCGCCGCTCCCATCCGGAGCCGCGCTCGTCCCACTCCCGGTCACCGTCCCGCCCGTTGCCGGGCTCGTCCCGGTCCCGGTCCCGCCACTCTCGATCCCGCACGTCCCCGCGCCCGCCGAACCCGTCATCGTCGCCCGCCGCCCGGTCGTCGTGGTCCAGTTCGCGCAGCGAGTCCCGGTTGGCACCGTGATGCGAGAAGGAAAGGTCGAGTGCGGCGGGCAGCGTGACCTCCCACAGCCGCAGCAGCTCCTCCGCCCAGCCCCGGCTGCGCTCCGGCAGCCGGTCGCGCAGTTCCTTGAGCACCTTGACCTGCCGCGGCGCGACGTCGTGCACGAAGTGCCGGTACAGCGGCGAGGGTTCACGCACCCGCGAGCTCAGGCCCTCGGGATGGGTGAGCATCAACTGCTTGGCGAACTCCCGGCGCACCGGGGCGTCGTCGGTCAGCGTCCACTCCTCGTAGGCGCGCAGCAGGCTGCCCCACGAGGAGGCCCGGTCGAATGGGCGCAGCGGCAGCTTCATCACGGTCGGCCCGTGCGGCAGCCGAATGTCGATCACCTCGGGCGAGGACCGCTCCCCGCGCGCGACCTCGACCTGCCCGTTCCACATCGCGCACAGCAGCCGGTGCAGGATGTACGCCCGGTGTTTCTCGGTGGTGGCCAGCCAGTCGTAGGTGAAGCCCAGCCGCTGGCGCCACTTGAGGAAGTCGACCGGTTCCTGCCGGTCCAGCGAGCGCGACCACTGCGCGAGCACCTGGCGCACCTCGGGCACCTCGGTCAGGCTCATCGCGCTGCGGAAGAGCACCACCACGATCGACTCCTGCTCGACCGCGCGGAACTCGATCTTTCGGGAGGGCTCGTTGGGGATGTTCAGCATGCGTTCCAGGTACTGCCGCACCTCCGTGTCGTGCGAGGTGCCCGGGTGGGCGATCAGCACCTTGAGTTCGCCGCTGCCTTCGGGCGAGAAGCCGTTGGGCAGCATGCCCGCGAGCTTTTGCACGAACTGTTCGAGGTCCTCCTCGCCCACCACGGCCCCGCGCCGGGTCGCCGCACGGGTGAGCAGGTCGCGCACCGGCGGCAGCAGCGGCTGCGCATTGAGCTCGCCGGTCTGCACGAACAGGGTCTTGACATGCTGCTTGATCTGGTCGCGCACGTAGGTGACGGCGGCCGGGCCGCCCTCGCGCTCCTCGCCCAGTTCGTAGGCGCGCTGCCAGATGCCCGCGCCGAGCAGCTTGCCGACGATCTGCGCGGCGCCCGCCGTCTCGGGCAGCCGCTCGCGGTCCACGAAGCGGCGCAACACGTGGCGGTAGAACGACTCCAGGTTGCCCTGCGGCGGCAGCAGGTAGGAGACCCCGGAGCGCTGCCGATACAGCTCGCGGGTGGCCTGGCCGAAGTTCGCCTCCTCCTGGTCGCGGTGGTCGTTGAAGGCCTGCCCCAGGCCGTCCACGACGTGCCGCAGGTAGACCATCTTGCGATCCCACACCTCGGCCTGACTTCCCCACTGGGCATGCCAGTTGCGCCGCGAGCGCCACTCGAACCACTGTTGCTGCGCACCCAGCGCACGCTGCACCTCGGGATCGCCCCACTTGGCCTTGACCACCCCGCCCGCGCGGTCCTTGATCGCGGGTATGTGCGGCGCGTTCACGGTGATCCCGGGTGGCGGCGTCGGCTCGGTGCTGCAGTGCGCGAGCAGCCCGGCCACCCCGGGCCGGTCCGTGTCGCTGTACAGCCGCCGGTCGCCGAAGAGCACCCGGCGGGCGCGGAACAGATCGCCGTCGGAGAGCAGTTGCCGAATCCCGCGAGCGTGGTTGAACTCCTCGGCCAACTGTGAGGTATGCGAGCGCAGTTGGGCCTCCTGCTGGCGCAGTGCCTGCTCCATCGCCCGGGTGCGCGCGTTGAGCGCCTGCATGATGTCCGCCGCGCCCTTGGCCGGCGACGGGTCGGCGACGTGCGGCGGCGCGCACAGCCACAGTTCGCCCAGGCCGGACACCGACATGAAGGACTTGATCTGCTCCAGGTTGGCCTCGGAGGACACCCGGACGTCCGAGGTCAGATCGCGCACGGCCTGGGCGAGCAGTCGGCCGGCGACGATGTCGGCGAGCTCGTCCACCGGTACGGTCATCGAGGCGACCAGGCTGGTGGACACCCCGCAGGCGCCGATCCCACTCGGCGCCGGGATCTCGCGGCGGACCCCCTCGTTGATGAAGCTGTCCGCGAACGACTGGTACAGGTCGCCCTGGATGACCGCGTTCTCCAACTCGGGCCCGCCCGGGTTGAGCCCGGTGCCGATCAGCGACATCACCAGGGACACCACCGAGCGGTGCAGGTCCTCGCGCTCGATCCCGCTGGTACGGCTGAACAGGAACCCGGTCTGCACGGTGCCCGCCTTGAGTCGGGTGGACTCCAGACCGGGATAGCGCACGGCCAGGTTGCCGGTCGGCACGCCGAGCCCGGTGTCGAGTTCCTCCTGCGCGTACTGCCCGTTCTGGTCGTCGACCAGTTGGAACAGGTCGAGCAGCGCACGACCGGCGTTGAGCACCGCGGGTCGCCCGCCGCCGCGTTCCTCGTCGAACGCGGACGGCATCAGCACGAGCGGGTAGATCTTGATCCCGTCGTAACCCTGTGAAAATGCCTCGCCGATCAGGTGCAGGTAGTCGTAGAAGATCCCGCAACCGGTGCCGCCGGCGATCGAGAACGCGACGAACACGTCGCACGTGTTGCGGTTGTGATGGTTGCCGCTGAGCGCCATCAGGTGGTCGTTGCCGTTGCTGATCAGGCCGACCGCACGGCGCAACGGGTCCATCGCGGGCGCGAGTCCGTGCCGGAAGGTCTCGAACAGGGCCGCGCGCCCGACGGTGGGCAACTGCCCCGCGCCGCGCCGCAGCGGCGTCACCCGCGGCTCGCCCTCACGGGCGGGCAACCACGGGATGGTCTCCTCCGCCGCGTTGATCCGCAACGAACGGGCCACCTCGGGATAGGTGTTCAGCGGCGGCACCAGCTGAGTGGTCAGGTGCGCGTTGCGGTCGGCGGCGGCCCGGTGCGCGGGCGGCGCGGCACGCAGCCGCTGGCGCTGCAACTCGTTCTCGTTGAGGTCGGCGTAGACGAACTGGATGCAGTTGGGCAGTTGGTACGGGGCCAGTTGGCCACCGAGCCGCTGCATCAGGCCGGTGCCGTCGGCACCGCACAGTTCCTCGCGCAGCCGTCGTTCGAGTTCGGCTCCGATCAGACATCCGGTACCGCCCAGGCCCACGAACAGCATGGACTGGTGGATGGACATGCCCCTGCGGCCTTGCGCTGCCACGGGCCCTCCTCGAAAAGTGCGTGAAGTGCGAGTTCAGATGCCCGGGCCCCCGCGCCCGGTACTGCAACAGCACTAGCGCGGGGGTCCGTAGCCGAACGTGGTGTCGTCGGAGCCCGCGCCGGGCCCGGGATCCGCGGCGGGTCCCGAGCCGTACGGGCCGTACGGGTTGTACGGCTGGTCGGATCCGTAGGCCCCCTCGCCGTACGGCCGCGGGGGCGCGGCCGTGGGCGCGGTGGAGCCGTACGGGCCATAGGGCTCACTCGACCCGGAACTCCCCCCGGACGGCGCCGCGTTGTGGACCCGGTCGTCCGTGAAGCCGAGCGCGAGCCCGGGCTCGATCTCGGTGGCCCGGCCCGATTCCAGGTGCAGGTGCGTGCCGAGCGGGGTCTCCACGTCCAGAGTGCCGGTCGACGCGGCCCGCCGCACGATCCACGCGGTTCCGGGTTCGTGCTGGTACAGCGGGATCAGTTGGGGCGGGAAGCCGGTGGTGTCCAACCGGAACCACATCGCCTCCGCGCGCTCGTCCAGCGGCCGGGTCTCCACGCCGATCGGCTGCCCGTCGCGGTACAGGCGCAGCGCGATCGGTCCGATCCGACGCGCCCGCCCCCGCCGCTTGGCCAGGAAGGCGAGCAGTCCGAGCAGCAGTGCGATCAGCACGACGCCCCCGATCACCAGCCACAGGTATTCGTCCCAGAAGCCGGGCGGCGGTTCGACGGTGACGGTGCGGGTGGTCTCGAAAAGCAGCTTGTCGCCATCGGTGGTGTCCAGCACCCGGACCCGGCCGGTGTGGTCGCCTTTGGCGATGTTCTTGCCGAACGCGAGCTTGAAGCCGAACTCGTCGGAGCCGGCCGTCACCCGCTGCTCGGCCCCGGTGATCCGCAGCCCGCTGTCCGCCGGGAAGTCGGCGACCACCCGCAGCGTGTGCGGCTTGGCGTCGTTCACCTTCCAGGACACGGTGCCGGCGACACTGCCGCCGGGTTCGATCGTGCCGTCGCCCCACTTGACCTCGGCGGAGACCGCGGCCGGTCCCCCGCCGAGGGTGACCGTCTTGACCTCTCGGGCGCCGGCCACGCCCGGAGCGCTGATCGTGCCGGTGAAACTGACCTGGCCGGTGGTGCCGCCCGGGATCTTGTAGTCGCTGAAGAACTCGCCCTTGTCGCCGGACCGCAGCGCGATGTCCGCCTTGAGTCCGGGTCCCTCGACGTGTCCCGACACCGTGACGCCCTTGAGCGCGGCCGGATCGGTCAGGTTCTTCTCCCGCGTCTGCAGGAAGACGCTGAATTTGACCGGCTCGCCGGCGCTCGGCTGGGGCGGGTCGAGTTGGACGTAGGACTTGACCACGCCCTGCCACAGTGCGGCCGCGCTGACCGGTCCGGAGAAGCCGGCGGGTGCCTTGAGGTGGATCCGCCACTTGCCCGCCACGGGATCGGTGATCCGCAGCGTCTCGGTCCGCGAGCCCTGCCCGCGCTGTTGGGTGCCGGGCGCGTTGTCGACCTGCCTGCCGTCCGGGTCGAAGAACGTGGTCTCGATCCGCTCGTTGGCCTTCTGTACCTGGATGACCACGTCGGTGGCGATCGCCGGGATCGTCACGTTCAGGTCGGCCTCGCCGTTCACCTCGGTCGAATCGGTCTGGGTGACCCCCGCGCAGCGCGCGGTTCCGAACGCCTTGCGCAGGGTCTGCACGACCTCGCCGGAGTCCTTGACCGTGATCGCCTTGGGCTTGTCCTCGGGCCGTTCCGAGCACATCGACGGCGCGCCGCCGTCCGCCATCCGGGCCAGTTGCGCGGCGTCGATCGCGCTGCCGAAACCCAGTGGCCAGATCTGTACGCCCGCCGCCTTCGCCTGGGCCAGCGCGGTGCTCAGGCCCTTGTCCAGCTCGCCCGGGATCCGCGCGGCGTCGTCACCGTAGCCCTCGTCGGGTGAGACCGCCATCGCGCCGTCGGTCAGCACGAACAGGACCTTGGGTTGCCCGGCGGGAGCCGCGGCCAGCATGCTCACACCCTGCCGGATCGCGGCCGGGATATCGGTGTTGTTGCCCTCCTGGTCGGTGCGCGCGTGCAGCTTGTCGGCACACTTGGCCGCCGCCGGATCGGACACCACGGTCAGCTGACAGACCACGTCCACCGGCGGTTTCGTGCCGGCGCCGCTGCCGAAGCCGATCACCCCCACCCGCGATTCGGGCGAGAGCTCGCCGATCGCGGCCAGCGTCGCGGCGTCCTTCTCCCGGTCCAGGTCGGCGCCCTTGAGGCTGCCGGACTCGTCGACCAGGACCGCGTACGAGATCGGCGCGACCTTCAGGCTCGGATCGCCCACCGTGGGATCCGCCGCCCGGGCCGCGCCGGGGATCAGCGCCAGTGCGAGCACGCCGAGCAGAGCTGCGGTGGCCAACCGTCGTGGACGCCGTGTGGAGGGCGCCGGCCGTGGCGCTCCCCGGCGGACAGGCAGCACCAAAATGGTGTCCCCCCTGCTGTCGGCCCCGCGGGCGCGAGGCACACCTCGGGTATTCGGCAACGTTCTAGCAGCAACGTGGGGGGTTACGGGCACCGATCGCGATCACTGGCACACGCTCGGTTCCGAACCGTTATTCAGCCAATGCCCGCGCACCCCCGTGCGGCCTTCCACGATGCACCATCGGGCAGTCCGGCGGAACCGAATCGACCAGATACGAACAACGGCCGCAGCGGTTCCACTCGAAAGTGGAACTGCTGCGGCCGTCGGGGCAGTTGGCTGCCGATGTCGAAACGCGGCGGTGGCGCCTACAGGTCGACCTGGCGGAAGAGCAGGCCGATCTCCTCGTTGGACAACCGGCGGGTGCGGCCCGGCTTCTGGTCGCCCAGCTGAATCGGACCGAACTGCGTGCGCACCAGCCGCTCGACCGGGAAGCCCAGTTCGGCCAGCATGCGCCGGACGATGTGCTTGCGGCCCTCGTGCAGCACCACCTCGACGAGGAAGTTGTTCCCGACGCTGTCCACGATCCGGAAGCTGTCGGCGCGCGCGACGCCGTCCTCCAGTTCGACCCCGGCCTTGAGCTTCTTGCCCAGGTCGCGCGGGATCGGGCCCTGGATCGAGGCGAGGTAGGTCTTGCGCACCTCGTACCGGGGGTGGGTCAGTCGGTTGGACAGCTCGCCGTGATTGGTGAGCAGAATCAGGCCCTCGGTCTCGGTGTCCAGCCGGCCGACATGGAACAGGCGCTGCTCGAACTCGGTGATGTAGTCCGCGATGGTGAACCGGCCGTCCGGGTCGAACATGGTGGACACCACGCCGGTCGGCTTGTTGAACGCGATGTAGGTCTCCGCCGGACGGGTCGGGATGCGCATCCCGTCGACCTTGATCTCCACCGTGTCCGGGTCGACCCGCTTGCCCTGCTCGGTGACCCGCTCGTCGTTGACCTGGACCCGGCCCGCCTCGATCAGGTTCTCGCAGTGCCGGCGGCTGCCGATGCCCGCGTCCGCCATCACCTTCTGCAGGCGGACGCCCTCCTGCTTCTCACGCTCGTTGCGCTCGGTGGAGCGCATCGTGGTGGGACGGCGGTCCGGGCGACCGGTGCTCGCCGACGGGCGGCGGTCCTTGCCACCCGCCGCGCCCGACTTCGGCTGCCCACCCGCGCCGCCTCGACGATTGTCGTCGGCGACCCGGCGGGGCTGCGGAGTATTGCTGCCGCGCCCGGTGCCCCCGCGCTTGTTCACCGAGCGTTCGTTGCCTCGGTCGTTGCCGCCGGAGCCTTGCCTGTTGGTGGGTGCCATCAAACTTCCGTAGTCGTCTCGCCGTCGTCGGGGTCGGCGTGCACCGCCCCGGTATCCCTCCCAGTATCCCCGCTCCGCGCAACCGGGGACGCCGCGCGGTACGGGAAGCCGTCCAACGCCCCCTCGCTCTCCGCCTCCAGCGCCTCGATCTCGGGCAGGAAAGGGGCCAATTCCGGCAACTCGTCGAGCGAGCGCAGGCCCATCCGCTCCAGGAAGAACTCGGTGGTGCGGTACAGCGTGGCCTGGGTCTCGTATTCGATGCCGTACTCCTGCACCAGGCCACGCGCCAGGAGGGTGCGCATCACGCCGTCGCAGTTGACTCCTCGCACCGAGGAGATCCGGCCGCGGCTGACCGGCTGGCGGTAGGCGACCACGGCGAGCGTCTCCAGGGCGGCCTGGGTCAGCTTGGACTGCTGCCCGTCCAGGACGAAGCGCTCGACGGCGGCGGCGTGCTCGGGACGGCTGTAGAACCGCCAGCCGCCGGCCACCTCGCGCAGGTCGAAGCCGCGCCCCTGGGCGGTGTACTCCAGCGCCAGCGTGCGCAACGTGGCCAGCACGTCGGTGAGCGGGTGATCGAGCACCTCGGCGAGCAGGTGTTCGGAGACCGGCTCCTGGACCACCATCAGGATGGCCTCCAGAGCGGCCGGGAGCGCACTGTCCGACACCGGCAGGGCGGGCGGTGGGGTCTTGTCCCGAGCGGCCCGCGGGGCGGGCACGGCGGCCTCGGTGGAGGTCGGCCGCTCGGGCCGCGGCTCCGGGGCGGCATGGACCGCCGGCACCGATGCGGCAGCGGCCGCCGGCTCCGGCCCGATCTCGTCGTCCGGCTCGATCCGAAATGCCTCGTCGTCGCTCACGCGTCCTCCTCGCCCTCGCGCACCACCGTGTCGAACTCGTCGAACTCGACGCCGACCACCACGTCCTCGTCCGTCCCGGCCGTCCATCGCACGGTCAGCTCACCCAGCGCCTCGACCTGGTCGAATCCCACCGCCAACTCGCGGAAGAGTTCGAGCAACACCAGGAACCGGGCGATCACATGCAGCGTGTCCGGTGCGTCCTCGGCCAACTCGGCGAAGGTCGCGCTGCCGGTGCGTCGCAGCCGCTCGACCACTATCGCGGCCTGCTCGCGCACGCTCACCCGCTGCACGTGGATGTGGTCGATCGACACGATCCGCGGCGCCTTGGGGGTCATCGCCTTGGCCGCCAGCCGGGCGAACCGGTCCAGGGACGTGGTGATCACCACCTCGGGCAGCAGGTCCCGGTAGCGCGGCTCCAGGGACACCTCGCGCGGGTAGCGGCGCGACTCCCGGGCCCAGCGGTCCTCCAGAATGCCCGCGATCTGCTTGTACGCCCGGTACTGGAGCAGCCGCGCGAACAGTATGTCCCGCGCCTCCAACAGGGCCAGGTCCTCCTCGTCCTCGACCTCGGCGACCGGCAACAGTCGGGCCGTCTTCAGGTCGAGCAGGGTCGCCGCGATCAGCAGGAACTCGGTGGCCCGGCCCAGATCCCAGTCCGGGCCCTGAGCCCGGATCCACGCAATGAACTCGTCGGTGACCCGGGACAGCGCGACCTCGGTGACGTCCAGCTTGTGCTTGGCGATCAGGCCCAGGAGCAGGTCGAACGGGCCCTCGAAGTTGGCCAGGCTGACCCGGAAGCCGGTGCCGTCGTCCGCCGGGAGCCCGGGGGCGGGGCCGGGGGCGGCCGGCGGGCCCGGCCTGCCTACGGACTCCGGCACTGCCCGCGCG